>CANRFE010000103.1 GCA_947629805.1 uncultured Clostridia bacterium
AGCGGAGGAAAAAACGGTGGGAAATATTGCATTATTAGATGATTTAACAATTAATAAAATAGCAGCAGGGGAAGTAATTGAAAGACCAGCATCCGTGGTAAAAGAGTTAGTAGAAAATTCTATTGATGCGGGAGCTACGAATATTCAAGTAGAAATAAAAAATGGAGGAATTTCCTATATACGTGTTACAGATAATGGAAAAGGAATTATGCCAGATGATATGGAAATTGCTTTTGAAAGACATGCTACTAGCAAAATACGTGTAGCAGAAGACTTAGAAAATATTCAGTCTATGGGGTTTAGAGGAGAGGCATTAGCTAGTATTGCAGCAATTAGTAAAATTACGATGCAGTCTAAAACAAAAGAAAAGGAAACAGGTTATGAAATTGTAGTAGAAGGAGGAGATGTTTTACAAAAAGAAGAAAAAGGTTGTCCAAATGGTACTTCTATTACGGTTGAAAATTTATTTTATAATACTCCCGTTCGTTATAAATTCTTAAAAAAAGATTTTACAGAAGCAGGCTATATTGAAGATGTTATGACAAGAATTGCTCTAATTCATCCAGAAATAGCAATAAAATTAATAAGTGCAGGAAAAACGGTAATACAAACATCTGGAAATGGAGATAGAAAAAGTGTTATTTATGGAATCTATGGGAAAGAGATTGCAGAAAATGTATTAGAAGTAAATTATGAATACGAAGATGTGAAAGTAAACGGAGTAGTTGGAAAACCCGTTATTTCTCGTTCTAACCGTAGCAATCAACTATTCTTTGTAAACCAACGATATGTAAAAGATAAAACTCTATCTAGTAGTGCAGAACAAGGATTTAAAGGAATGATTACAATTGGTAAATTTGGCTTTCTCATCTTAAACATTACATTAAATCCGAGCAAAGTAGATGTTAATGTGCACCCTGCTAAATTAGAAGTACGCTTTGAAGAGGAAAACAAAGTATTTAAGGCAGTCTACCATGCCATTCGAGACACTTTATTAAAAAATGATTTGGTAAGCAATCCAGAAACTAGTTTAGACAATCAATTTTCAAAAGAAATAGAAGAAGAACCAAAAGAAACTACAAAAGGTTTATTCCAAAAATTCTTAACGAAACAAGAAGAAAAACAAGAAGAGCCAAATGTGTTAGAACAAATTTATGAAACAAGAAAACAAAAATTAGAACAGAAAGAAGATACGAACCGCCATTTTAATAGTCTTATCAATCAAATGGCAGAAATGCAGAAAACCATAGATTCGTATAAAGGAAAAGACGATACACAAATTTTAACACAAAAACCAGTATCTGAAGCAGAAAAACAAGAAACAAGGGTAATTACAGAAGAAATGAAGCAGCAATTAGCTCAAACAATGGAAAAAGAAGAAACGCAAGTACTTTCTACAAGCGAAGTAGTAAGTAAAATAGAAGAAAAGAAAGAAGAAAAACCAGAGACAACACCAGTAAAAAAATTTGAAGAAATGTATACTTCTATATTTGGAAAAGCACCTGTTGTAGAAAAGAAAGTAGAAGAAGAACCAGAAGAATATAAAATGCCGGAAGCACAAATAGCAACAGGAGAAAATATTTCCATGTTCGAGCAAGAAAAAACATCTATGCCAAAATATAAGTTTATTGGAATTGCCTTTTCTACTTATATTATTATAGAATTAGGGAAAGAACTTTATATGATTGACCAACATGCAGCCCATGAAAGAATTATGTATGAAAAAGTAAAACAAAATTATTATAGTACAGAAGGAAAAGATTCACAATTAATGCTATTACCAGATATTATCAATTTAACCCATAAAGAAATGGATATTGCAAAAGAAAATATGGATATGTTTCGAAAAGCAGGATTTTCTTTAGAAGAATTTGGAGAAAATACCATTAAATTAATGGGGGTTCCTAATATTTGTTTAGATTTAGACACGAAAGAATTATTTTTAGAAACATTAGATGAAATTAATACTGTTGCAAGAACAGCAAAACAAGAAATTGAAGAAAAGTTTATTGCAACAATTGCTTGTAAAGCAGCAGTAAAAGCAAATATGGCATTAACCAAAGAAGAGGTAGATAGCTTAATGGAAAAATTATTAGTTTTACCAAATCCATTTACTTGTCCACATGGAAGACCAACGGCTATTAAAATGACAAAAACCGATATAGAGAAAAAATTTGCAAGGAGATAAAAAATGAACATGTATTTAATCATTGCTATTTTGTTAGCAAATCTTATTAGTATTGCAGTGGTTTATCAATTTATTAAAAAATTAGAAAAGAAACAAATTTTAATTTTTATTGCTGTAAGTGTGGCTTTTATGTATATTTCTATTTCCATTGTTTATTGGCTTAGTGGTTTTGGTGTTGATCCCATTATTCATGAAGCAAGCAAAAATTTTGTGTTATATGTTTTTGTTCCAGTTAATGTTATTTTATTTGTTCCTTATTTTGCTTTTCAATATATGAAAGTAAAGCAAAAAGAACTAAAAAGCGATTCTTTTGCTAAAAAAATGCCTATTTTATTGGTACTCTTCTGTTTCGTGCTAATTGTAGAATATTTTTATTGCCGTAATATACAAACCAATATTACAAATATGAAAGCAGTAGAACAGGAAGAAAAAACACAAAATACATTAGAATTAGAAAAAGAAGAAACAATAAACGAACAAACAAATTCCATTCTAAATGAGTTAGAATAAGGAGAAGAAAAATGGCAAAACCAAAAGTAATTGTAATCGGAGGACCAACTGCATCAGGAAAAACAGCTTTATCCATTGCACTAGCCAAACGTATAGGAGCAGAAATTGTGTCTGCTGACTCCATGCAAATTTATCAACAAATGAATATAGGAACAGCAAAGCCAACAGAAGGAGAAAAACAACATATTAAACATTATATGCTAGATAAAATAAAGCCAAATGAAAGATACAGTGTAGCAGATTATAAAAGAGAAGCAAAAGTTGCTATAAAAGAAATTCTAGCAAAAGGCAAAATGCCCATTGTAGTTGGCGGAACAGGTTTGTATATCGATGCTCTTATTTATGAAATTGAATATCCAGAAATTTTAATTGACCTAGCTTACCGAAAAGAATTAGAACAATTCGCACAAAAAGAAGGGTTACAAGTTTTGTACGAAAGAGCAAAAAAAATTGATGCACAAGCAATGGAAAAAATAAGTAGCAATGACCAAAAGCGTATTTTACGCGTACTAGAAATTTATCATCAAACAGGAAAAACAAAAACACAATTAGAAGAACAGTCTAGAAGAGAACCAGAGTTTGATTATAGAATGTTTGCTATTGACATGAATCGACAAATCTTATATCAACGAATTAATCAAAGAGTAGAGGAAATGCTAGCAAAAGGGTTAATACAAGAAGTTCAAGAAATTTATGAACAATACCAAGAATTTCCTACTAGTATGCAAGCATTAGGATATAAAGAAGTAGTAGAGTATTTACAAGGAAAAATAAACAAAGAAGAAATGATAGAAAAAATCAAGAGAGAGTCTAGAAGATATGCCAAAAGACAATTAACTTGGTTTCGCAAAAACAAAGAAACAAAATGGCTAAATGGAGAAGATTCCATAGAGCATAATATTGATATTATTCTAAAGGAGATAGAAAGGTGAAAAAAAATAACCTCAAAATAAATCCTAGAAAGCAAATCATAGCTATTATTTTACTGTTAGCTATTTTGTGTTATGCCATTTATATGGTATATCGTCTCATTATAAGACCGACGGATACTTTTATTATTGAAAATGGTACTTTGGCTTCAGAAGAGGCAGTACAAGGTTATATTATTCGAGATGAAACCGTACTAAAAGGAGAAAATTATAAAAATGGTTTAGTACAAATGAAAGCAGAAGGAGAAAGAGTAGCAAAAGGAGAGCCTGTTTTTCGTTATTATACAACAGGAGAAGAAGAATTACAGAAAAAAATCAAGGAATTAGATATCAAAATACAAGAAGCATGGGAAAAAGAAAAAAATGTGCTTCCAGGAGATGTGAAAATATTAGAACAACAGATTCAAACAAAATTGGATGAAATTTATCAGTTAAATGATATGCAAAAAATAAAGGAATATAAAAAGGACTTAAACACCTACATTACCAAAAAGGCTAAAATAGCAGGAGAGAAAAGTCCTGCGGGGTCTTATTTAAAAAGCTTAATTGAAGAAAGAAGTAATTATGAAAATCAGCTAAATGCAGGTTCG
>CANRFE010000104.1 GCA_947629805.1 uncultured Clostridia bacterium
GCTGTGATTCCATAACGCTGTGATTCCATAACACTGTAATTCCATAACGCCGTCCGATAATATTATGGGAAGAGAAGAAGCAGAAAAAATTATAGAAGAAAGTATTCAAAACTATAATAAAAAATTCTCAAAATAAAGGAGAAATAAAATGATAGAAAGAATTCTTTTTAATGTAATAGCACTTGGCCTTTTTTTGTTTTTATTTTTTCGAATGATTCAAAAGAACGATACAAATTATCTCTATATATTAGCATTACAAGCTTTAGGAATTACAATTAGTTTCATTTTACTTTTTATAAAAGTAGAATTATCGATTTATTTTTTTCTTTTAACCTATTTTCTTTCTATTCTATTACCTATTTTGGTTATTCTAATAGAAAGAAAGGGAATCACTTTAACAGAGGCAATTTTTCTTGCTATAGCAAAATTATATAGTAAAATGGGAAAAGAGGAAAAAGCAAAACAAGTTTTACAAAAACTAGTACAAAAAAATGCAAAAAGTTATTATGCACACAAAGCATTGGCAGAAATATACGAAAAAGAAAATGCTTTCCAAATAGCAATAGAAGAGTATATTCGAGCGGTTAATATTAGACCAAGTGAAGATCAAATTCAATATAAAATAGCAGATTTGTTTCATCAAACAGGAAATCAAGGTGGAGCTATTAAAATTTTGCAAGAATTGTTAAGAAAAAAGCCAGAATGGGAAGAAGCGACCTTTTTATTAGGAAATATTTTTCAAGAAGAGGAACGATTAAAAGAAGCGGAAAGCGTTTATTTGGACGCTTTACAATATCATCCTGAGAATTATGACTTATATTATAATTTGGGAATGGTTTATACGAGATTAAATGATTTCCAAAGTGCAAAAGAATATTATGAAAAAGCAGCAGAATTAAATTCGTTATTATACCGTGCAAAATTTAATTTAGGACAAATTGCTTTATTGTATAATGAAATAGAAGAAGCGGAACAATATTTTGTAGAATGTTTGCAAGAGGAAGAATTAGAAGAAGATGCATATTTTTATTTAGCTTATATTTCTATGTTAAAAGGAGATAAGGAAAAAGCAATTCAATACTTAAATGTAGCAGTTGGTGAAAATCCAGAAATTTATGATAAAATTCGAAAAGAACTGATTTTTCAGTTAATCTTAAATAAGGTGGAAAAACCAAGTAAAAATAAACAGCCAACAAAAAAACGTAAGAAATTAACAAAACAGGAAAAAGCAACAATAGCACATTTGAAGCATACTTACGAATTAGTAGGAAATTTAAGCCAGAATGACATGAAAGTAATGAAAATGATTCAAACAAAGCAAAAAGAAGAAAAGCAAATAGAAAGAGAATAAGGACAAAATAAGTAGAATACAATGGTAAAAAAGTAAAAATAAAGGAGCGTGCATCTATTGCAAAATCAATTTGCCATTGTTGGAGGAGATTTAAGAATTGTAAAACTAGCAGAAATGTTAGCAAAAGAAAATCATTTGCTTTATACGTATGCTTTAGAAGAAGCAGAAACTTTATTTACTCTGCCACAAGTAAAAAAGTGTCTGTCAATAAAAGAAGCTTGTGAACATGTCCACACAGTAATAGGACCAATTCCTTTAACAAAGGATTCTGCACAACTCTATACACCATTTAGCAACCAAAAAATTACATTAGAAGAAATCGGTCCTTATTTAAAAGGAAAAAAATTTTTTTGTGGAAATATTTCAGAAGAATTTTATAAAATAGCAAAAGAAAAACAAATAAAAATAATAGACTTATTGCAATGTGAAGAATTAGTAGTATATAATACTATTGCTACAGCAGAAGGTGCCATTCAAATTGCAATGGAAGAAACACAAAAAACAATTCATGCAAGTAAAATTTTGTTATTAGGTTTTGGAAGAGTGGGAAAAGCATTGGCTTATAGATTAAAAGCAATGGGAGCAGAACTTTTCGTAGCAGCAAGAAAAAAAGAAGATTTTGCATGGATGGATGTATATGGCTATCATCCAGTAAATTTAGGAGACTTAGAAAAACAATTAGGGGAATTTTCTATTATTATTAATACAATTCCAACTTTAATTTTAAAAGAAAAAGAGTTAAAATGTATCCAAAAAGATTGTTTTCTATTAGATTTAGCTTCCAAACCAGGAGGGATAGATCAAAAAATAGCCCATCAGTTGGGACTTAAAACAATATGGGCATTAGCACTTCCAGGAAAAGTAGCACCTGTTACATCAGCAAAATATATAAAAAATACAATAGAACATTTATTAAAAGAAAAACAAGAGTAGAAAGAGGAAAAAAATATGAGTATTATACAAGCAATTATATTAGGAATTGTACAAGGACTAACCGAATTATTACCAATTTCAAGTTCTGCACACTTAAATTTATTTCCCTGGTTATTAAATTGGGGAGAATTGCCAGAGTCATTTGATGTAGCACTTCACATAGGAACATTATTTGCTATTTTAGTTTTCTTTTTCAAAGACTGGATAGAATTACTAAAAGGAGGTTATCAACGAGTTGTAAAAAAAGAAAAAACAACAGAAGGAAAAATTTTTTGGTATATTGTTATTGCTACAATTCCAGCAGGAATTTTAAGTTTAGTATTAGATAAAATATCAGAAAAAATAATAGATGGTTTATCAAATTCTTTACAAGTAGAAAGAATAACAGTAGAAATGGTGTTAATTGCAATTGCTCTTATTGTAATGGGAATTCTTTTGTATTTCGTAGATAAAAAATCGAAATCAAAAATTCCTTATCAAGATATTACTTTGAAACAATCTGTTTTAATTTCTGTATCTCAAGCATTAGCAGCAGCATTTCCGGGAGTTTCTAGATCCGGTATTACGATGACAGTAGGAAGAAAAATGGGGATAGACAGAGAATCCGTAGCAAAATATTCTTTTCTATTATCTACTCCTATTGTAGCGGCAGCAGCTTTGTATGAAATGAAGCATTTTGTTTTTGATTTGCCTTTTTTCATAGGAGTTCTTACAAGTTTTTTAGTGGGATTGTTTGTTATCAAATTTTTGTTAAATTATCTAAAAAAAGGAAGTTTCAAAATTTTTGCACTGTATCGTGTTTTTCTAGGAATTTTAATTTTAGCAGTTTGCTTTATAAGATAAAAAAAGGTATATAAATTTGAAAAAATTTATATACCTTTTTTTTTGAGGTAATATTTAAAATTCAATTTGTTACAAAAACATTACAATTAAATTACAAGTGTATTAAAACTATTGACTTTCCATTAAAAAAAGATAAAATTAAGTCATATTAATATATTTGTGGTAAAAATATGCAAAAAATGAAAAATAAAATAAAAAAATAAAAGTATTTTTTGATTTTTTTTGTAGAACATAATAATATAATTTTTTAAAACAAATGAAGGAGTTATTATGCCAAGTTGCTTAGGATTGTATATAGAAAATAATTTAATTAAATATGCAAAAGTAACAAAAGAACGCGACAATTTAAAAGTCGAAGCTTTTGGTGTCAAATTTTATGACCAAATTGGTCCAGCAATTAACCAAATTGTTTCAGAAACTTTTAGTTATAAAACACCTATTAGCATTAATTTGTCAGAGGAAACATACCAATATTTTTACTTCTTTAATTTGTTAAACAAAAATGACTTAAAAAAGGCTATTGAAACAGAATTTGATTCTTATTGTTACGATAAAGGCTATAATCGAAATGCATTAGAAACTCGTTATGCATTAGTACCAGACATGCAAGATACAGAAAAAATTAAATCGATTTATATTTCTACAAATAAAGCAGAAATTAATAGAAGAATGCAAGACTTTACAGGGAATACCGTTTCTTATATAGTACCATTGCCTATGTGTATTTCCAATGTTACAGAAATAAAAGAAAAAGAAAATGTTGCTATTATTAATATAGAAGAGAAAACAACAATTACTACCATTTTGAATAATAACATTTATAGTATTGACAAATTAGAAGAGGGAATGGGAAGTATACTAGATAATATAAACGAAAAAGAAAATTCTTATGCAAAAGCTTATGAAATTTGTAAAAATACTACAATATATACTTCACAAGGTAGAAATTTGCAAATTGAAGAAAATGAGTATATAGAAGATATAATGCCTACATTATATGATATAGTAGGACAAGTAAGAAAATTAATAAATGAAGATACACAAAAAATAAATAAAGTATATTTAACAGGTACAGCAACACTAATAA
>CANRFE010000105.1 GCA_947629805.1 uncultured Clostridia bacterium
TTTCCTTTTCTTCTAATTCCATATTTTTTTCCTTTTTTTATTTTTGCTTTATTATATCATATTTCTTTTCTTTTTTCATCTTTCTTTTTTTTTTGGAACTTATTTTTCTTTTTTTTCATATAATAGAAGGAAATAAAAAAATTATTTTTCTTTTTTGGAGGTGTTTTATGAAAATAAATGGATATAAAAAAAATAAATATAATTCCAATAAATATTTCTATTCTATTCCAGAAAAGAATCCTTTTTGCTCTCCTTTTCATTCTTTACTAGAAGTAGAAAATTTTTTATGCCGCTTAAAAAAATTTACAAAATGTATGAATTTATATAAATTTTTGAAATAATTTTGTTTTGTCAATTTGTAAATATTGTTCTTTCCTTCTTTCTTTTCCTTTAGTTATTTTTTCTTTTTTCTGTATTATGTTTACTTTTTCTTCTTTTTATAGCTTTTTTCTTTTTCTTTATAAGCCGTTAGATTTTCTCTCCTTTTTTTTCCGTCTTTTTCTTTATCGTTTGTTTTATTTTTCCTTTTGTTTTCCTTTTCTTCTTTCTTTTTAATTTGCTTTTTTGTCAATCTTAAAAAAATTTTTTTCCTTTTCTTTTACAAAAAAATAAAATTAAATATTTTTTTCTACTTAATTTTATTTTTTATGAATATTTTTTATTTTTAATTATTTATTTTAAAATTCTCGGTGGAAAATTTGATCAAATTTAATTTTTCCATCCTGAAATTCTTTATTTTCTTCTCCATTTATTTTTATTTTTATAGCATTAATTTCTGTTAATTCTGTTACTGTTTTTACTATAGATTGTAAAGTTAATTTTTCTTGTTCTTCTCCTCCTTGATGATTTGTAATAAATTCTGTACTAAAATCTAAAATTAAAATTTCTCCTTGTTTTTCTATTTTATTTATTTTTGTTCCTTCTGGAATTGTTTTTTGTAAATTTTCGTTTTTTGGTCCTTCTAATAACATATTTATTATTTTTTCATAAGGATTTTGTATTAATTCTTTGACATCAATTAATCTTGCTTCTGGTATTAAACTATTTTGATTTTTAAAATATAAGGAAACAATCGTCTGTCTCATTTGTTCATCTGTTATTTCTTCTTCTGGCGTATATTCTACTATTTCATTTTGTTTTCCTGCTTTTTCTCTATAAAACCATACTGCCATTATAGCAAGAATAATAGCAAAAATAAAAATTCCCACAATAAAAATTCTTTTTTTATCTAACATAAATTTTATCCTCCTTTTTTTCTTTTTACATTCCTATGTTAGACAAGTTCATTTTAGAACATAAGTTATGGATTTTTATTAACAATCCCTTCTAATCCATTTCTTTGTTATTTTTTCCTTATTTTTCTATCTTAAATTCTTCTTAAAATGTTTGACAAAACTGCTATTTGCGTATACAATTATAGGTGATTTTAGTTAGCTTTTGGTTTATTTTATAAAGCAAAAGAAAGGAGACAAATAAAGAAAGATATGAGTGACTTATTACATGTAGGACTAGATGTTGGATCCATTACTGTCAAAATCGTTGTAATGGATGAAAATTTGAATGTCATTTATTCTAATTATCAACGACATTTTTCTGATACGAAAAATACCGTCTGTCATGTATTAGAAGAATTAATTAATCAATATCCAAACTATGAATTTACTGTTGCTTTAACTGGTTCTGGTGCTATGTCAGCAGCCAAATTTTTAGATTTACCTTTTATTCAAGAGGTAGTTTCTTGTAAAAGAGCAGTAGAAAAATATATTCCGAAAACCGATGTTGTAATTGAACTTGGTGGAGAAGATGCTAAAATTATTTATTTTGATAAATCGATTGAACAACGTATGAATGGAACTTGTGCTGGTGGAACAGGTGCTTTCATTGACCAAATGGCTTCTTTATTAAATACAGATACAAATGGCTTAAATGAGCTTGCTAAAAATCATAAAATGATTTATCCAATTGCTTCTCGTTGTGGTGTTTTTGCCAAAACCGATATTCAACCTTTATTAAACGAAGGAGCTGCCAAAGAAGATATTGCGGCTTCCATTTTCCAAGCTGTAGTAAATCAAACGATTAGTGGCTTAGCACAGCGGAAGACCTATTCGTGGAAATGTTGCTTTTTTAGGTGGACCTTTAAATTATCTATCGGAACTTCGCAACCGCTTTATTGAAACTCTTCATTTAGAGGAAGAACAGATTATAGTCCCAGAAGAAGCACATTTATTAGTTGCAAAAGGTGCTGCCTTAGATTCCTTAGAAGCACATCCTATTTCCAATGAAAAATTAAAAAGCAAAATAGAGGTATTAAGGAATTCTCATGATGATACGACTCATCCTTTAGCACCTTTATTTAAAACCGATATAGAATATGAAGAATTTAAGAAAAGACATGAAAAAGATCAAGTTAAAAAAGGAGATTTTACTAATTTTAAAGGAGATGTCTTTGTCGGAATTGATGCTGGTTCTACTACCACAAAATTAGTTGTTATCGATAGAGAAGGAACCCTTTTATACTCTTTATACGGAAGCAACGAAGGCAATCCTTTGCAAAGTGTTATTAAAATGCTAAAACAACTATATGCTACTCTTCCAAAAGAGGCAATTATTCGTTATAGTGGCGTTACCGGTTATGGCGAAAAACTAATTCAAACTGCTTTAAATGTAGACTTAAATGAAATTGAAACCATTGCCCATTATACAGCTGCTAAAGAATTTATGCCCAAAGTAACCAGTATTGTGGATATTGGTGGGCAAGATATGAAATATATTCGCATGAAAAATGGTGCCATTGATAATATTATGCTAAACGAAGCTTGTTCTTCTGGTTGTGGTTCTTTTATTGAAACTTTTGCAAAAAGCTTAAATCTTTCCATTGAAGAGTTTGTAGAAAGTGCCTTAGAAGCAAGAAAACCAGTGGATTTAGGTTCTCGTTGTACCGTTTTTATGAATTCAAAAATCAAACAAGCACAAAAAGAAGGTTATAGTGTAGGCGATATTTCAGCAGGACTTTCTTACTCGGTTATTAAAAATGCCATTCAAAAAGTAATGAAAGTAAGAGATGTAAAAACTTTAGGTGCACACATTGTCGTACAAGGTGGAACCTTTTATAACGATGCGGTTCTTCGTGCTTTTGAGTTGATTGTGGGTAGAGATGTGGTAAGACCGGACATTGCAGGTTTAATGGGAGCTTATGGTGTAGCTCTTCTTTCCAAAGAACAATACGAAGCCAATTTTGATATGGAATATCATTCTACTCTTTTAAGCTTAGAAGAATTAGATAAATTACAAATTACCACTTCTCATGTTCGTTGCAATGGATGTGAAAATCACTGCTTACTTACCATTAACAAATTTAGTAATGGAGCCAAACATATTTCTGGAAATCGTTGTGAAAAAGGTGCTGGCATTGTTTCTGAAACAAAGAATTTACCAAATGTAATGAAATATAAATATGAAAGATTATTTTCATACACTCCTTTGGAAGAAGATAAGGCTCCTCGTGGAACCATTGGAATTCCTAGAGTTTTAAATATGTATGAAGATTATCCTTTCTGGTTTACCTTCCTTACCAATTTAGGTTTTCGTGTAATTATATCGGAAAAAAGTAATAGAAAAACCTATGAAAAAGGAATGGAATCTATGCCATCGGAATCTGTTTGCTATCCTGCTAAACTTTCGCATGGTCATATTGTATCTTTAATTAAACAAGGAATCACTACGATTTTTTATCCTTGTGTTCCTTATTCTCGAAAAGAATACAAGAAGGCTGACAACCACTATAACTGCCCTATTGTTATTTCTTATTCCGAAGTATTAAAGAATAACGTAGAAGAATTACAAGATAAAAAAATTACTTTTTTAAATCCATTTTTACCTTTCGAAAGCAAGCATTTAGTAGAAACAATGATAGATTTACCAGAATTTAAAAAATATAATTTTAAGAAAAAAGAACTATTAGAAGCAGCAAAAAAAGCAGAAGAAGAATACCAAAATTATAAAAATGATATTCGTAAAAAAGGTGAAGAAACGCTAAAATACATGAATGATAATAAATTACATGGTATTGTGTTAGCAGGTAGACCTTATCACACTGACCCTGAAATTAACCATGGAATTGATACTTTAATTACTTCTTTAGGTCTTTGTGTTTTAACTGAAGATAGTATTTC
>CANRFE010000106.1 GCA_947629805.1 uncultured Clostridia bacterium
AAACTAAATTCAAGCTAATCCCTGCTAAAATAATTAAAATAATAATTGTTATAACTAAGCTCACTAAAGTAATTCCTCTGTTTTTCATTTTTCTTTTGCTCCTTCTATTTTTTGTTTTATTATATCTTCGAGTATTTTTCAAAACAAGAAAATAGAAGCTTTTTAGTGTTTACTTTTTTACATAATATGTGTTCTATATTGAACCTATTAAAAAGTGTTTTCCTTTTTTGATTTTTGAAAAAAAATAAAGTAATACTATATAAGTACTTACTCGTTAATTCCATTTTTAACTACAATCTTTTGCATTACTATTGCAATAAAAGTACAAAAATAAAATCCTAGACAACTTATATATTAAGCTTTCTAGGATTCCTTATTATGGTGTACCCGGAGGGATTCGAACCCCCGATCTCAAAGTTCGTAGCCTTGCATTCTATCCAGCTAAACTACGGGTACAACAACAAAGATGAGCATTATATTATGCCCATCTTTTGGTCGAGGTGACAGGGATCGAACCTGCGACCTCATGGTCCCAAACCACGCGCGCTACCAACTGCGCTACACCTCGAGGTTAAGCATTTCTTACAAATGCTTATTTATAATACCATATTTTTTTCTAAATTTCAATACTTTTTTTATATTTTTCTAAAAAGCTGCCTTTATGTTAAATTGTAGATACTATAAATTTCCTGTTTTCTTGCTTTTCTATATTTGCCAAGATATAATAAACTAAAAAAAGAAAGGAAACAAAGGAAAAATGAAAAATCGAGGAATTACTTTAGTGAGCTTAGTTATCACCATTATTATTTTAATTATTTTAGCAGGGCTTAGTTTGAATTTAGTTTTAGGAGAAAATGGGTTATTTCATAGAGCTGTATCTGCTCAAGAAATGCAAAAAGTTGCACAAATAAAAGAAAAACTATCCTTAGAAATTGCAGCAGCAGAAACAGATGCTATTATCCGAAATGAAAAATTAGAACAAAAGCAATTAGAAGATATTATTCAAAAATATGGTACTTTACAAGAAGATAAAGATACTATCATTACAAAGGATGGAAATTATAAAATCAGTTTAAAAGAAATTTGGTATGGAACCTTAAGTAACTCTGGAAGTTATACAGATAAAGTAGAACAAGTACAAGTATTAGAACAAGAAATAGCAGATTTGCAAAAGAAATACGATGACTTAAAACGATTAAACGATGGAAATGGAGCAATATTAGAAAGCTTACAAACACAAATTGAAACCTTAAAAACAGAAAAAGAGGATTTAGAAAAGCAAAAAACTAATTTAGAAACACAATTAGCAGACGCACAAACAGCAAACAGTAATCTAACAACAACTTTACAACAAGAACAAGAAAAAAGCCAACAATTAGAACAACAAATAACAGATCTTTCTAATAAAAAGCTTAAAAAAGTGCAATTAACTGCTTCTAGTGGTAATACTTATAACGTAACTTCTTATGAAAATTATCAAGATTTTACATTAGATAATTTTTCTTATACTGCACGTGGTTCTGCTTGGTTATGGAATGATTGCAGTGGACAAGGATATGGCCCTACAATTAGTCTTTCTTATAATAATCAAACTGGTATTTTAACCGTCATTACAAACAACGATGCTGTAGGTTTTGGTAATGGTAATTGTTCTACTAGTGTATCCGGAGTATTTTTAACTTATCTTAGTGATTAAAAAATCTTTTTTCCATATTCTAAGAAGGAAAATAAAACTTTTCTAAATCTTTTATAGCAGGGGCATAAATTGCTTTTCCCTCATAGGTAAAGCGAGATCCGTGGCAAGGGCAATCCCAAGTGTTATCTAAATTATTCCAAGAAAGTTCACAACCTAAATGCGTACAATATGGTTTTACAGCATAAATTTCCCCTTTCTCATTGCGGTATACCCCTACTTTTTTTCCTTCTACTTCTATAATTTTTCCCTCTTTTTGTTTTACATCTTTTATCTTTTCTTGTATATTTTCTAGTTTATTAAAAAGGACAGAGTAGCTTACTTCTTTTACCATATTTCCTAATTCTTTATAATTTTTTATTGGTTTTAATCTCGTAGATTGGAACACTTCTTCATTAAGGTTTTTTCTTCCTAATATTTTATCTGTTAGAATTGTAGCTGCTACATTAGAACTTGTCATTCCCCATTTTTTATAACCTGTTGCTACGTATACATTTGGCCACAAATTTGAAAATTCTCCTATATAAGGAATTTTGTCTAAAGAAATACAATCTTCGGTATTCCAACGATACAGTACTTTGCTATCTGGATATAATTGCTTTGCCACCTGTTCTAACTGCTGATAACTATTTTTTAAATCTATTTTTGCTCCTGTTTTATGCTCCATTCCCCCTACTAAGAGAAGTCTTTTTTCTCCATTCTTTACTGTTCTTAGAGATATAGTAGGTTGCTCACTTGTAATATACATACCTTCCCATAATGGCTCTTTGGTTTCTACAGCAATTAAATAAGAAGTTTCTTGGTACATTTTCATAAAATAAAAACCTGGTGCATTAATAATAGGGTAATGCGAACTAAGCACCACTATTTTTGCTTTTACTTTTCCTTCTTCTAAAATTACTTCATAACCATCTTCTTGTTTTTTTACATCTAGCACTTTAGAATTTTCATAAATTTGATTTTCTTTCTCCTGTATTTTATCTGCCAAGCCTTGTGCATATAAGCAAGGATTAAACTGTGCTTGTTTTTCAAAACGAATTGCTCCTAAAACCTTTTTTTGTATATTGATTTCATTTTCTTTTATCTGTTTTGTTTTTTCTTGAATAGGAAGTGGTATCTGCTCCATAAATTCTGCATGGAATCCCAAGTATTTTAGGGCTTCTACTTCCTTTTTTATTTTCTCTACTTCTGCAGGTTTTTGTGTAAAAACGTACGCATCTTGCCATTCAAAATCACATGCAATGTTTTCTTCTTCTATTATTTTTGCAATATTTTTAATAGCTTGTTCATTTGCTTCTAAATATTGTTTTGCTTCTTTTCTTCCTACAGACTGTAATAAATAATTATAAAATAACCCATGCTGACTAGTAATTTTAGCAGTGGTATTTCCACTTGTATGATTACAAATTTTGTCTTTTTCTAATACTACTACCTGTTTTCCTGCTTTACTTAAGTAATATGCTGTTGTAAGTCCTGTTAAACCTCCTCCTATAATGGCTACTTCTGTTTGTATTTCTTTTTGTAATTTTGGATAATTCTTTTTCTTTTCTATCCAAGATGAAATCCAATATGATTGATCCATAAAAAAACCTCCTATTATTGTTTGTTATTTTTTCCAATAATAGGAGAGTTATACCTTTATTACTTTATTTCATTCCATAAATTTTTACATTAAAGGATTGCCAACTTTGTTTTTCTTCTTTTAGCTCTTTGTATTGTTGCAACAAATACTGATTTACTTTTGTTTGTAAAAAATTATCTTTTGTTTCTAATAGTCTTGTTATTTCTGGAATAGCATCCCAAGAAGTATGTTCCGATAGATAAGCAAAATCTATTGTTGGTTCTGTTTTTTCTGTTTCTGCAAAGTATCGGTTAATATTCCTTCTTGCAATAAGGGCATCTACATTGATGAAATTTAAGATTATGTACATTGTTACACTAATTCCTATAACCCATGGCAGAATAGGAAATTTTTCTTTGATGTTATACAAAATAGTAGGAAAGATTAAAATGAGTTCTGTTATTTGAATAAAATATACCATAATTCTTAAAAAAGTATAACCATATTCTTGTTCATATAAATTCATTCTTACAACAGAAGATAGTAGAATGACAATAGTAAATACCGCTAACAAAGTATTCATTATTTTTGTATATTGCTTACTTGTTTTATTGGCTTCTTTTGTATTCTTTTTGGATACTATAAGAACTACAAAATTAATAATAGATACTGCCATTAATTGAAAGAAACCTGTTCTTGCATATTGCGCATAATTTACATTCGTTTTTTGTAATTGTTGTACAAAAGAGACCACTTGTGTAATAGAAAATAGCAAATAAACTATATGGAATGAGCCAGTTACTATTTAAAAAACTAGAATTTTTAAATCGTAGTTACAATTCACAGTTGTTGATTTCTATATATTAATTTCTTATACCTTGTGTGTCGCAACTTACGATTTAAAA
>CANRFE010000107.1 GCA_947629805.1 uncultured Clostridia bacterium
TTTCTTCTACTTCTATTTTTGATTTCTTTGCTAATCTTTTTATTGTGTCTTTTTGACCTATTTTTGAAACATCTATTCCTATTCCCTGCAATTTTTTCAACTTTTCTATAAATTCTTGTGCTACATCTTTTTCTTTTCTTTCTAAACTTATTCCAAATTCTGTTATTATTTTTACTTGTTCTTCTGTTGGTTTTCTTCTTGTACTTCCTCTAAATGCTTCTGCTATATGATTTTTAATAGCTCCTATCTTATCATCTGGATTTAAGCCTATTTTTTCTATTTCTTCTACTTCTATTTTTGATTTCTTTGCTAGTCTTTTTATTGTGTCATTACCAGTTATTTTTGAAACATCTACTCCTATTTCTTGCAAATTTTTTAACTTTTCTATAAATTCTTGTATTACATCTCTTTCCTTTTTCTCTAAACTTATACCTAATTCTAATAGTCTTTTTACCTGCTCTTCTGTTATTCTATTTCCTTTTAATATTCCTCTAAATACATTCGTTACATTTTTTTTAGTTACTCCTATCTTCTCATTTGGATTTAACCCTATTTCTTTTATCTCTCCTACTTCTATTTCTGATTTTTCTGCTAAACTTTTTATTGTATCAGAACCTACTATTTTTGAAACATCTACTCCTATTTTTTTCAATCTTTCTAACTTTTCTATAAATCTATCAATATATGTTTTTCCATTAATTTCATCTACTTCTCTTTCTATCTCAATAAAATCATTTAAAATGCCCTCAAGCTTAAATGATTTTATATTTTTATATGTACAATTTTTTTCTTGACTTTGCACATTGGTTATAATTTTATTAGGCAAATCACTTTCCCACAAATTTATTAAAGTTCCTAAATTTAATATTTCTTCTATTTCCTTTATCTGTTTGCTTTCTAATCCTTCAAAATCTCCATCTAAATACTTTTTATACTTGTCTTGAAGCTCTTTTAAAACAGTAGCATATCCTTCTTCTTCTTTATCTCTGCTGTTTATATTAGGTAATATTCCATCATGCTTTTCTACCCAATCTACTATGATAGTTAATAATTCTATATCGTCTTGATTTGTTATTTCATTTTCCCAATTTACTTTTAAGGTATTATTTACTAAGTCAATTACAACTGCTCTATCTTCGTCTTTTGTAGGATTATCTGGGTCTTCTGAATATATAACTCTTCCTAATTGTTGTAAATATAGTATCCTTGAGTTTTTATCCATTGGTCTTAGCCATATAATTCCATCTAGTTTTTCTAAATGAACTCCTTCATTTAATTTATTCATTACTAGCATAAATTCTGTTTCATCTGTATTGCTATTTTTAAATTTTTCTAGTTTTCTTTCATTCTCTTTATCTCCATATTCTCCAAGCAGTGAATGAAAATTCGGTTTTATATCAGAGCCTTCAAAATATTTTAAAATTTGTTTTTCATAATCCTTGATTTTTTCTTTTCCTGTTTTTTTACCAATTACATTTCCATCTTCATCTTCTACTCCGTCTACAAGTGGTAAAAATACTATATATTTTCCGCCTTTTTTTACATTTGCTTGTAAAATTTCTGGTATTCCTTCTGCATTATCTATACTTTTTCTTAATCTTTCATATTCTTTTATTTCTTTATTTCTTTCTTCTATATTTTCTATTTGATTTATTTTTTCCTTTAATTTATCTAAACTACCATCATTTTTTAAATTATATACACAACTAACTAGCTTTGGATTTACAACTAATCCCATTCTTATTGCATTTATTAAGCTCATATTTATTGCAATATGTTTTCCACTCACAGCTTCTCTATTGGTATAGCCTAATCTCTCTGCCATTTCATTTGCCATATCTATACCATCAGCATCTCTTCTTGGAGTTGCTGTTATTCCTAAAACCTTTGTGTTTTCTGTTTGATTATCAATTAAATAATTTAACCTATCTCCCCATTCCTTTGCTCCTGTTCTATGTAATTCATCTAGCACAATAAAACCATACTTTTTATTTATGGTTCCTTCTCCATTTTTTGCAAGTAATCCTTGATATGTAGAAAATTTTAATCTTGGAAATACATCTGCTACAATCTCATCTTTACTTCTACCGAATTGTATTTGCTGGTCCATGAATGTATTTTATTATATAGTCTTTCATTTGCTCTATTATTTCGTTTTGTGGAGCTAAATATAATATTTCTTCATTTTTGTGTTCCATAAGTTGCGACAAAGCAACAAAACTTTTTCCTGCACCTGTTGGTAAAATTACTGATGCAAATCTATTTTCTTCAAATATTTCAGTTACTTTTTCTGTTGCTCTTTGCTGATATGGTCTTAAGCTTATCCCTGTTCCTTTTACATCATAATATCCTAAAAATCTTTCTATTTTTTCTATTGAAATATCTTGTTTTAAGCTTTCAAAATTTTTTCGTATTATTCTATCATATTGAGCAAGTCGTTTTTCTTTTATATTTTTTTTTGTATAATTCTACGCAATATTCATTTTGTATTCTTTGTAATAAATTATTTTTCTCTTGTTCTGTAAATTCATCTATTCCTATTTTTTTCCAATCATATTGAGAAAATATTGCTTCTGCATAATATTCTTCTTTGCTTATTGTTTCTTGTCTTGATGATTTAGCAAATGTGCTTTTCATTATATCTCTTGTATTGGTGGCTCCACCTTTTTCTAATATTTCTATCTGTTCTTCTTCTGATATTCCTTTTACCTTATCTATTAAATCCACTTCTTCATTTCTTAAATCTAAAGAAACTGATTCGCTAATCTTTATTCCTCTATTACTTCTTCTTGTGAGTATAGCAGGTTCTATTCTAAATCCATTATTTGATATATACTGGATAATTTCTGCATACTTTGGATTATTTTCTGTTATCTGATTTAATAATCTTGAAAGCTCTCTTGCATTTAATTGCCCTTTTGCTAAATAAAACATATTCTTTACGATAAAATTTGCCTTTCCATATTCTACCTTTCCTTGGGTTAGTTCATACATTTCTTCTATTGATATATCATCTCTTAAAGTGTAATTTTTCAAAAGAGTACTATTTTCTGGTACTTCTATGCTTTTTCCTTGATTTATATAATTTACAATCTCTCTTTTTAATTCATTTATCCTTTGTTCATCTTGCCCTTTTACTTGTTGCAATAGTGCAAAAATATCTACCATTTCTTTTGGTAGTTCAATTATTTCTTCTTTTCCTATATTTCCATAATGTACAAGTTCTAATGCTGAAAATGCGTTTCCTACTGTTTGAATTAATAAATTATTATTTGCTGTATGTGGAATTACAGGCTCCATTCCATATTCTCTTTCAAATAGTGTTAACTTAGCAATTATTTTGTTTTTTTCTAACGATTGCTCTTCACTTAAAGCTTGATAACTACTAAGTTTTGCAATTGGTGCTTTATATGTAATTCCTTTTCTTAGTTTAGCCTTATTGGGATTAAGCTTTTCTTTTGATGTACACCTTGTTTCTATTATTTTCTTTAATTCGTCTGATGTTTTTGCTTTTTCAATTTCTGATAATGTTTTTTGTAATTTGCTATCAGGATTTATAGAAGAAATATATTCATTTACTCTTCTTTCAATCTCCTCTAACATATATTGTCCTGCAAAAATTACCTTTTCTCCTAATTCTCTTTTTGGTACTCTTACCATTATATATCTATCTTTATAAAATCCTCTTGCATAAGAAATAGATACATTTGCATTACTTGAAAGTGAAATGCAATTTGTATCTTTTCTATAATGCATTTTTATATGATCATACACTTCTTCTAAACTTATTCTAGATTCTTCACTATATTTTGGTTCTCCTTTTTCTGCATCTTGTTTATATCTTTCTCTATCTGTCCTTATTCTCTCAAAATGTCCTGAACTACTTTCTTCTAGCTCTTGATTATCTGCCATATTAAGAGCACGAAAAAAATAGTAGTTTTCTTCATCTTCTACTATATTAAATTGATTTATATTAAATAAATTACTCATTTTCGCTTCCTTCATTTTTAATCTGTTAATGTATTATTATACCATATTTTAGCTTATCTGTAAACTTTAGGCTTTAAATCCGTTTGGAAGTAATATATTTAATTTACGAAGTGACGCGTAGCATGGGAGCGACTTAGAGGATGTTGGAACGAA
>CANRFE010000108.1 GCA_947629805.1 uncultured Clostridia bacterium
ACAAGAGGGTATTAAAATATCTGTTGTGGCAAATAATGAATTTACTCTTTACGAAGCAGAGCAAACGAAAGTAAACAAAGAATTTTCAGGAGAAGTAATATTAAAAGACAAAATTAGCAACTTAGTAGATTTCACAATAAATACCAATATAGAAGAAATGAGCAAAGGGCAAATTTATGCTAATTATGATGCAAAAGAAAAATTAGAAACAGAATATCAAGAAACTTTCACTGCTAATATTGGTTTAGCAGAATTAACAGATAAAATTGTTTTAGAGCAAAAAGCAGACTATTTCTTAAAAGAAGATAATACCAAAGAACAAGCAAACGCAATTTATGATAAAGCGGTTACAATGCAGAAAGAAGAAGTAAATAAAATTTTAGGACAAGATGGGGAAATTACTTTTTCTGTAGGCGATACACAAATTGCTAAAATAGATAAAGACACACAAGTTAATGAACAAGGACAATTTGTAATAGATGTAGCAGGAAGCAATACAAACAACTTAAAAATAGAGACAAGCAAACCACAAGCAGAAGGAAAATTAAATTTTGTTATTACAAAAGCAATAAAAGGAGATGTTGGTTATAGTAAAACACAGTTAGTAAACTTTAATCGACTAGAACAAAACTTAACCGGAACAGCAGCAAATGGAGAAGAAAATTTTGTACAACAGGATATAGCAAAAGAAATTTCCCTTACCGAAACAAGTTCACAAGCAGAATTAGTAATCGATAATAGCAATTTATCAACAGTTGTAGTAAATAAAGACGTAAAATTAACAGCAATATTAAAAACAGATACTTTAAATTGCAGTTTATATAAAAACCCAACTTTACAAATTATATTACCAAGTTATGTAGAAAAAATAGATATTAAAAATGTAGAAATCTTATTTGATACAAAAGCTTCTGAGTTAACATTAAAATCTTATCAAGTTTTACAAAACGAAGACGGAACAAAAACAATTTCTATTTTATTAGAAGGAACACAAACAGAATATGCATTAGGAGCTGTAGCAAAAGGTGTTAATGTTGTAGTAACAGCAGATATTAGCTTAAATCCATTAACCGCAAATAAACAAGATGAAATCAAAATGATTTATACGAATTCTAATGTGATAGAACAAACAAGAGAGGCAATAGAAGCAAAGCAAGTAACGGCACCTATTACGGTAGTAGCACCTGTAGGGGTAGTTACAACAAGTAGCATTAGTAATTATAAAGAAGGAGCAGAAACCTTAACAGCAATTAGTGGAGAAGAAAAAACAGCAATAATTCAAACATTAACAGAAGCTAAAGATGCAAACTTTACAATGAATGTAATTAATAATTATGAGGGTTCTATTAGTAACATTAGTATTTTAGGAAGAATTCCATTCCAAGGAAATCAAGATATTGAAACAGCACAAGATTTAGGCTCTACCATAACAATGCCATTAACAGGCGAAATTACCTTAAAGGAAGAAAATATAAGCACAGCAAAAGTATATTATTCAGAAAATGCAAATGCAACAAAAGAATTTGGAAAAGTAGAAAATGGATGGGAAGAACATCCTACCGATTTTACTAATATAAAATCTTATTTAATTATCCTATCAGACGATATGGAAAAAGCAGAAAATTTTGGCTTTAGTTATACAGCAAAAATTCCAGCAAATTTACAATATAATGAATCTGCTTTTGAAAATTATGTGGTATATTTTGATAATCTTGTAGAAGAACAAACGATACACGATAAACAAATTTCTACAAAATTAGGAGTAACCACAGGTAGAGGACCTGTAATAGAAGCAACCTTAACTTCAGATACATCAGAAGAAAAACAACTTCAACAAGAAGATATCATAAAATTAACCTTGTCTATTACAAACACAGGAACAGAAATAGCAGAGGATGTAAAAGCTATTATGAATATTCCAGAAGGTTTGCAATATGTAGAACCAGATAAAGAAATAGTTTCTGGTTACCATACAGTAGCACAAGCCGGAGAATATGAAATAGCTTTAGGGAATATTGCAGTAGGGCAAACTTTACAGAAAGAATTGCTTATGAGAGTAAATTCTCTTATTCGAGAAGATACTGTCAACGTAGAAACTTCTATAAAAGTATCGGCAGGTAATATAGAAGGAACTTTAGAAAATATTGCTCCTGTAAAAAATACACTTGTAAAATCTTATTATAATGTAGTAACTGCTACAGTGGATGCAGACTATACCTTAAAAGAAGGAGACACATTTAGTTATTATATTAGTATTTTATCAAATGATTACTTTAAAGTATTAAAAGACAACGTTTTCGAAATGGATATTCCAGAAGAATTAGAATATCAAGGAGTAGAAGTAGGTCGTTGGGAAAACAAAGAAAAAACAGATATAACCAATGAAGTAGAAACAGAATATAACAATAGGACAAGAAAATTAAAAATTGCATTAGATGAAATAGATGGACAAAATGCAATAAGAATATATGTTCATGTTGCTGTTAAGACTTTACCTGCTAATGTATATGATAAAGATCTTTCTAGTTTGGCATATATATCTGGTAAATATATAGAAACAAATAGCGAAACAGAAGAACAAACAGAAAAAACAGCTAGAATGCAAACCATTTATTTTGATCCTGTAGAAGTTGGAAAAGTAGGATTCCGTATTACACAAACTTGCAATATTCCAGAAAATGCAGTAATAGAAGCAAGTGAAGATTTTACTTATACTTTTACAATAGAAAATTTATCTAATATAGATTTAAGAAATGTAAAATTCACAGATATACTACCACAAGAGTTGAATTTTGGTAATATGATAATGGACTTAGTAGGAAGTACAAAATCTTCTTATGATACGGATGAAAATGGAAATCCAATGGTTACCTTTAATATAAAAGGAAGACAAACGGTAACATTTCAAATAAATGTAACAGCAGAATTATTAGATAGAAATTCCCAAATTACAAATAAAGCAAAATTATCTTATGATGGTATGGAAGATGCATTTTCTAATGAAATTTCTCATACTATAGGAAAATTTGATGAATCTTTATTAGAAGGTGGAGACACAACCGGAAAGAGAATTATGGGTACAGTTTGGTTAGATGCTAATAGAGACGGAGCTAGAGACGAGGAAGAACAAACTGTAGCAGGAGTCAATACATATTTATTTAACAATGCTTCTGGTATGTTAGTAACAGATGTACAAGGAAATCCAATAAGAAGTACAACACAAGAAGATGGTATTTATACTTTTTCTAATATAACACCAGGTTCTTATACCGTTATTTTCTTATATGATACAATAAACTATAGTGCAACTACTTACCAAATGCTAAACGTTTCAGAAGAGAGAAACTCAGATGGTATTGATTCACAAATTATACTAAATGGTGTTACTACAACAGCAGCCATTACAGAACAGATTTCTCTTTCGGATACCAATATATATAATATAGACTTAGGTTTAATTGATAATCCTAAATTTGATTTATCATTGGAAAAAACAGTTACAAAAATTACGGTACAAAATGATGCTGGCACAAAAGTATATAATTTTGAAAATGAAAAATTAGCAAGGGTAGAAATTGTAGAAAAACAATTAGCAAGTACAACCATTATTATACAATATTCTATTAAAGTAACGAATAATGGTGCAGTATCTGGTTTCGTAAAGAAAATAGCAGATTATATTCCATCTGAATTAAAATTTAATTCGGAATTAAATAAAGACTGGTATTCAGCTGATAATTCTACTATTTATAACTCCTCTTTAGCAAATACCATCATTAACCCAGGAGAATCTAAGGAAGTTTCCTTAACTTTAACGAAGAAGCTTTCTTCCAATAATTTAGGTTTATACCATAATGATGCTGAAATTTATGAAGCATATAATGATTTAGGAATGCTTGATATAGATTCTACACCAGGTAACAATGCTTCGAATGAAGACGATTCTTCTTCAGCAGATGTATTAACCTCAATTAAAACAGGTAAAACAATTCTATTTGTAGGACTATCACTTTCTATTATTGTTTCCATTGCATGTGCAGCATTCTTCTTTAGAAAGTGGATATTTAGAACATTCTCTAAATAACAATCGTTTCTAGTAGAAATACAACAAGATTATGTAAGATTGCACAAATGTG
>CANRFE010000109.1 GCA_947629805.1 uncultured Clostridia bacterium
AAATCAAAAAATTTACCAATTATCGGTAGAATACAACATGGCGAGCAGATTTTAATTAATGGTAAAAAAAGAGTAAAAGAATATGGTCATTTTATTGCGAAAATTAAAGAAGAAAACATGAAACCATATTTAGAAAAATTTAATCAAATATTTAAAGAGGCCAAAAACATTGATATACAATTAGTAGGAGATAATCCATTATCAATAAGGCAAGAACGATATAATCAAGGTGGAGCCACATGTTATTGTTTAGAAAATCAAACTACAGGAAGGCAAAAAGTAAAAAACCTATGGCAACCTATTGAATGCAAATCAGATTGTACTTATAGGCAAAAAGGTGAAAATGGAAAACCTTTATGCAATAGAATTGCATGGTTAAAGTTTTTAATTCCAGAAATAGCCAATG
This sequence comes from uncultured Clostridia bacterium, assembly GCA_947629805.1. Classification (GTDB taxonomy): domain Bacteria; phylum Bacillota; class Clostridia; order TANB77; family CAG-508; genus UMGS1663. Next base: position 407 of record CANRFE010000109.1, read on the forward strand.
ATAGAATCTGGTTAATGAAAATTACAGGTCAGCAATCAATTGATAATCTAAAGGCCTATATACAATTTCAGAAATCTCAAGGAAATTCTTTAAATAATATGTACACTATATTTTTACAACAAAAAGAACAAACTAATTTTAACGGTGATACATTTAACAATTATATTCTTGATATTATTCTAAAAAAAGAATTTGTCTCTAAAAAACCAATTCCCGAAACACAAAAAAATCAAGCAGAAAGTACATTAAGTTTAGAAAGTGATAAAACGACAAATAGTACAGTAGAAAAAGAGCTATCTCATATGGATACTGTCACGTCTAAAGAAACTGTAACAACAAAATTAGAAGAACCAAATAAGGAAAGTGCAAAAATAACAAGCATAACAGAAAATTCAAAAACTAAATGTAAAGCATCAAAGAAAACAAAAACTGAAGATAAAAATAAACAAGAAAAACAAGAAAAACAACAAAATACAATAGACGAATATGATGACTGTTACGTTCTATTAGGTACTCACCAAGAAACTATCTTGAATAAAGAATACCTTGTTGGTGAATTTACGGACATGAACGACCGCATTTCGGATATTTGCATTCACCCTAATTTTAAAGACGAATTATTAGAATGCGACCTTGGCTCTGTTGTTAGATTAGAACTTCAAGAGGTCAAAAATAAAAAATTCGCAGTAAATATCCAATTTGTAGAAAAACATATAAAAAAATTAGCAGCATAAGAATGCACTCTTATACTACTAACTATTTGCAAATTACATCTGCTTTCATTTGTACATATTATACACAATATAAAATAAAAAGTAAATATTTTTTAAAAAATTAAAAAATTAAAAAGGAGAATGCAAAGATGTTTAATAAGTTTAAGAATGGGCAAGCAGTAATTGTGTATGGCTATGGTGAAAATGATGGAAAATTTTATAATAATAAATCTGCAAAAGTAATTTTAAGAGATCCATATTTTAAAGATTATTTAATAAAATTCAAGGATAATACAGAGGACTGGGTCTTAGAAAAATATTTAAGAATACCATATAATAAAATAAAAAGGAGAAAATAGAATGAAGATTAATTATGTAAAAACAATAGGGTTTAGAAAATTTGAAAAAGTATTTGAAGCAAATTTATTTGATAATACCATTATTACAGGCAAAAATAGGTCTGGTAAAACTAACTTGTTATCTGCTATTGTTAATGCTTTTCTCGGGACAAACCTATCTGGAGATGAAAAAAGTTGTCTTATAAATAAAAAATGTGATGCTTCCTTGATTGAATTACATTTTATTGACAATAGAGGTATAAAACACATTTTAATTCGAGGAAAACATAAGTTTAATAATAATATGAATTTTATCACTTTAGATGGAAAAAATATTAAGCAAACAGACTTGGTTAGCTTTTACAAAGATAAAAAATTATTTTTGTCTATTATGAATCCACTATATTTTTTATCAAAAAAACCAGCAGAACAAAAAGAAATGCTAGATACTTATTTGTCTGATATAAGACCAAAAGTAGTATTTGATTCTTTAGAGCCAAAACAACAACGCAAATTGATAGACAAATATTATAAAGGAAAAAGACAATACGAAGAACTCAGTGAAGATGACAAAGAAGAATTTATAAATACTACAATGCTTAATATTCCTATGGATATCTCTTACAATAATTTGAGTAATGAAGAGCAAAAAATTTTAGAAGGCATCCCACATGATATTCCTACTTTTATTTCTGAATTAAATGCGGATATAAGCAGGTCAGAAAATGTTATTACCACAATAGATGGGAAAATAGAATATGCTCAAAATATTGCAGAGGAGCAGTTACCCAATTATAAGCAATTTGAAAAAGAAGAGGAATTATCTCTTGCCAGACAAGAATTAGACTTTCTAAACAGAAATCAAAATATTTCTAATAAAGAAAAACAAAAAAATTTAATAAATGATTTAGAAAAAAATATTTTAGAAAAAGAAACGGAAAGTCAAGAATTAATTAAAAAAATGACTGAAGGAAAAAAAGAATACTATAATATAAAAAACGGCAAAGAGTCATGTTGTCCTACTTGCAAACAAACAATAAAGGATATTAGTAAAAATATAACTATTGCTAATATGCACAAAGAATTGCTCGGTTATTATGATAAAAATAATTTACTAGTAAGTCAGCTAAAGGATTTAAAATCAAAATTATCAATAGAAAGGTGCAAATATCATGCTTTAGAAGGAACTCCAACTATTGAAACAAGTAAAAGAATTACTATTGTAAAAGAAAATATTGAACAATTAGAAAAAGAGAAATTAGAAGTTGAGAAATTTAATAGTCAAATCACAAGCAAAGAGGATAATATTAAAAATGCTAAATTAAATATAGACAAACTCAATGAAGAAAAAAAATCTCATAACAAGAATATTGAACTTGCAAACAAAGCAAAAAAAGTAGCGCAAAAACTATATATATTGTATATAGAAGAAAAAATGAAATTAGCAAAACAATATTTAAGGGATGTTGATATTAAATATTATTCTGTTCTAAAAGGAACTGGAGAAATTAAAGAAGACTTTGTCATTACATATAAAAATAACTTATTATCCGATTTGTCTAGGTCTGAGAAATTCGCAACTGCATTAGAATTTGCTAACATGTTTAATCATATTGGTAGAGTTAATTTTCCATTATTTATTGATGATTATGAAAGCTATACAGATTATAATTTTATTAAGGAATATGGAAAAGATACTCAATTGTTACTAGCAGAAGTGCAAAAAGGACAAGCACTTAAAATAGCAGACTATAATAATGCAAAAGATTTTAAATTGTTAAAACCAACTATAAAAGGTTGCAAAACAATGAAAATAGTTCAAAGAGATAACTCAGTAATTAAAAAAGTAGCATAGAAAAAGGCAGAAGCATCTGCCTTTTTTAAATTATTAAAAACCAGTATCAATTAAAATTTATTTAAAGAAATTATCATAAATGAACGCTTTATGATAATAAAGAAAGGAATTACATATGAAAATTAAATGTTTATTAGTTATGCCTAGAAGTGAAGTTCAAATAGTGAAACTTTCCCCTAATATTAAATTTATAAAGGCACTTATAGGGCAAAATTTATTAAGGATAAGATTAAGCGAAAATACAATTCTAATAGGTAATAAGGATGCTAGATTAGATGAGTTTAATAGAATTGTTGGCGAAGATATAATATTAGGAACATTTTTGATTATCTCAATAAAAAATAATCGTAGAGTTTCTATGAAAAAAAAGGATATTAGAAAATATCGTAATATGTTTAAATTAAGAAAGCATCAAAGAAAAATAGAACTTTATCGAGAAGAATACTTAGAACAATTTTATACAAAGCAAAGAGAATTAAAATTAGAAAATGCAAAGCGAAATATTGAAAAAATATTTAGAGCAGCATAAGAAAGGAAGGAAAAAATATGAAATTTAAAACTTTTAAATATAAAAATTATGGAGATTGCTATTTTACTGTATCTAATTATCTTCATAATAAACAATCTATGGCAATTAGTATTAAAAATATTGATGGTGAAGATATTACTATAGCAACCGTCAATATGCGTGATTACATGTATGAACCAGATACAGCAACAATAAAAAATTATTCAGAGAACTCAGGTATCACTAAATTTTTGAAGAAACTTGGGGTTATTGAAGA
>CANRFE010000110.1 GCA_947629805.1 uncultured Clostridia bacterium
TACTGTCATTTCATAATTATTCGAAAGTATAATTTTCACATAACTTAATTTTGCATTAGATGCCATTACACCCATTCCCGTAATAAAAATAAGGATTAAACTGATTCCTAATATTTTCATTAAAGATACGGATGCTTTGTCTTTTTTATTCATAGAAAAACTTTTCCTCCTTTTTCCTTACGCAATTTATTATACCATTTCTTTTCTATGGTGTCAAATTTTAGCAAGTTTTTGTTTTCCTTAGGGATACTTAACTTTGAGCATTTTTTTCTTTCTCAAAAAAGCTTGTAAACATTGTCCATACTATATTATATGTAGCTTGTACAAAAAATATGATTTTTTTGAAAAATTTTTCCAATTTTACTTACTCCTTATGAAAAACAATTCTGAAGGAAAAAATAGAAAAGGATTCGTATTATGTGAATTTGTGAATATCAAAAAGTGTCTACTTTCTTGTTTTGAAATATCTCTAAAGATATAATAAAACAAAAAATAAAGGGAGCAAAAGAAAAATGAAAGAAAAAGGAATTACTTTAGTAGCATTAATTATCACAATCATTATTTTAATTATTTTAGCAGGGATTAGTTTAAACCTAACTTTAGGAGAAAATGGGTTATTTCAAATGGCCTTAAAGGCAAAAGAAAATATGGAACTAGCACAAGTAGAAGAACAAGAAAAACTAAATGCCTTATATACACAACTTGCCATAGAAGGAGGAAGTATAGAAGGAGCTGAAAGTGGAGGAACTTCTTATGATGCCATTCAAAAGTTAATAGAATTTAAGCAAGAAATAGCAAATGCTATTGAAAAGGCAGGAGGAAATGCAATAGAAGAACCAACTACAGCGGAAAAAGAAGAATATGAAGAAGCAATTACAGGAATTGTAGCAAAAGTAACCAGTGATGCTGATGCAACAGAAGAAGATATAACAGCAGGAAAAACCGCATGGGTAAATGGAAAAAAGATAACAGGAAATAAAACAGATCATAGCGGAGTAGACACAGAAAATCCCTATACATTTACCGTTTACAAAATGGGATCAACGGATGGCAGTAATATGTGTGCTATAACAAGTATAACACTTCCAACGCATGGGGCAACGTCCTTTATTCTTGGTACTTTAGCTTGTTATAGACATGAACTTAATTACTTTACTTTATCTATTACTGGAACGAAAGCAGAAACAACAGATTCCTTATATAGTATAGGAAAAACAAGTGCGGATACGTTCAATGTTTCTGAAAAAGGAAAAGAAATAAATATTTCTAATTATGATTCTATTACCTTATCTTTAAGGTCCGATTTATTGAATTCAGATTATATATTATCAAATTGCTATTTTTCTTATTAAAAGCAACTTGTTATAATGTTATTTTCCAAAAATAGAAACTGCATTTTCATAAGTTATTTTAGCTACTTCTTCTAGTGGCATATTTTTAAACTGTGCTACTTTTTGTGCTATAAATTTTACATTTCTACTATCGTTTCTAGTTCCTCTTTTAGGCTCTGGCGCTAGATAAGGGCTATCGGTTTCAAGCAACATTTTCTCCATTGGTACCATTTGGACAATTTCTTGCGCATTTTTAGCATTCTTAAAAGTAATAGGCCCTGCAAAAGAAATAAAAAAGCCCAATTTTAATGCCTCTTTTACTAACTCTCTATTAAGGGGGCAACAATGGAAAACCCCTTTCTTTTTGACTTCCTTTTCCTTTAGTATTCTTAGGGTGTCTTGCACTGCTTCTCTTGTATGAATAACAATAGGTAATTCATAGAAATTAGCAAGTGCTATTTGCTTTTGAAAGAATTCTATTTGTATTGGTTTATTTTCCTTATTCCAATAATAATCTAACCCTATTTCTCCTACCGCTACAATTCTTTTTTGTTGATCTTGTTTTAACATATTTTCTATTTCTAGTAACATTTCTTCTATTGTTTCTTTATTTTCTGGCACATCATTAGGAGAAATACCGCAAACAGCTGTAATAAAAGGATATTGGTTTGCTAATGCAATACTAAATTTTGAAGAAGGAATATCATAGCCGAACACAATTCCATCTATGAATTCCTTCTTCTTTTGTCTTTTCTATTATTTCTTCTCTATCTATATTGAATTTCTCATCATTATAATGAGAGTGTGAATCAAAAAACTCCATACTACCTCCTATTTTATTGTTATAATGCAGGTTGCTATAGCATATTCTTTTAAATGCGATAAACTAATATCTGTTTGTTGTATTTCTTCGTATTGTTTGTGAAGAAAATGAATATATGGTTTTCCATTTTCCTTGGAAAGAATTTCTACATCTGTCCACTCTATTTCATAATTGTCTTTTAATATTTCCGATATTGCCTTAAAAATAGCTTCCTTTGCAGCAAAACGAGCTGCAAAATGTTGATACTGCATTTGGTTTTTACTTTTGCAATATTCTATTTCAGAAGGGCTATAAATTTTGGTTAAAAATTTGTCTCCTAATGTTTCTATAGCTTCTTGTATTCTAGCCACTTCAATTATATCTGTACCACACATTACTTTCAACTCTATTTCACTCCTTATTTCTTTTACTTCAGAAACATAAAGATAAAATTGATAATGTTAAAAGTTAAGGTGCCTAGTAAAATAGCTACAATAAAAAGATTGATTTTTCTATTTTGTTCAATATTGAAATCTTTATACACCATATCGTATTTATTTTTAATTTCTGTATAGAGATATTCTAATTCCAAAGTCTCTTTCCATTTTTCACAAAGTTTGCTTCCCTCTTCTTCCTGGGTTAATTCTTGTATCCATATATTTCTCGTAAAATCTAATAATTCATTTCTTGTCTTCGTAAAATTTTTTGTTCTCTTAAATTCTAAATTCATTTTCTTTAAATAAATTTTTTTATATAATAAAAATACATAAGTATATAAATACTCCTGTTCATAGGCAAAAGGCAATTTCGTATAATATTCTGGAGAAATACCAGAAGTTAGCAATACGGTTGCTTGTTTCGTAATGCCTATTTTCGTATATTTGAATAATTCTACTACTTGCTCTTTGTATCGTTGTTCACTAAAATTTACTTGATAATTGCTAGGAAGAACATTACTAAATTTCATAAATTCCTCTTGTAAACTTGCAAACTCTTCTTCTTTCTTCCAATCTTCTTGTTCTAAGCAAATATACGAATATGTCAAAAATCTTTCTTCTTCTAAATTCATTGCCTTAGCATCTTTATTTGGTCCTGCAATATTTTTTATAATGGTAGATAATTCTTTTATATCCTTTAGGCTATTCGTTTGTATATGTATATTTTCATAGTTTTTCAAGGAACTCAATTGTGCATTAATATCACGGAATTTATAATTAAAGTTTAAAATATCAGAAAAATTATTTTTTCCTTCTATAATCGTTTTGAACAAAAGGAAACATACTCCTGTTTTAAAGCAAATAATTTCTATTTTCGGAATATCAAAAAAGATTCCATTTTCCTCTCCTGCTTTTGCTTGTACTTGCTCCCCTAAAGTATAGGTAAACATGGTACAAGGATATTTTGATAGCAACACAGCTTTCATGTTTACTTCTAATTTTTCTAATTCTTTTTTTTGTTCCTCTGTATAAGAAAAAGACCAAAATAGATAATCTCTTACTGTTGGTAAAAAATACGTATAGATGTTTAAGTCTCTTTCTTTTTCCCATATTTTTAACTTACAGTGTTTATCCTTTAATAATTTTAACAAATATTTATCATATTTCTTTTCCTCTATTATATAAGGATATAGAAAATAGGAATACTGATATTTTGTCTTTTGTTCCATTATTTGTTGCCTCCTATACTACTATTTTGTATAATAATTTGCATTAATATCGCTTGCTAAATGCCATTTTCCAATAAAGTCTACTACAAGTACATTTTCTAGGGCATTTTCACACTCTACTACTACTTCTCCTTTTGCATTTAAGCAACCCCATTTTCCATCTTTTTTCACT
>CANRFE010000111.1 GCA_947629805.1 uncultured Clostridia bacterium
TTAGAAAAGAATATATTAACACTAATGAAAAGGGAGAATTATTGGCGAAAATAAAAGATGCCTTAAAAATAAAAAACAACAAATTACCTATATCAGTAGTAGGCTCAACTTATTTTGTAGGATTTGATGATAAAATACAAACAAATATGGAAGAAGCAGTAAAAGCTTATGAAGAAGCTGAAGAATATGGAGATATTGTAGAAAAAATAAGGAATAACGAAGATATAAAAGATATTGTAAAACAAAATGAGAAAATATATAAACAACCTAGTACATCTAATATCTTTTTGCATGTTGTATTTGTCATTATCGCTTTATTTTTAGCTATTTTCATAGTAAGAATAATATTAAAAAAGAAAAAGAGAACAAGGCGTTCTCATCACTAATATAAAAAGATTCCTTTGCATTCAATGTAAGCGTTTGAAATTCAATAAAGTAGAAAAGAAAGAAGAATTAGTAGGTAATGCTAATTTTTCTTTCTTTTTCTAGGGAAAGCAAAAAGCGCTTGAAACGAAGGTAAATTCATGCTATAATACCAAAGAAAGGAAGAAACAATATGTTAGAAGAATTTGGAATTGAAGAAAAATTAGAAGAATTAGCAAAAAAAGTAGAAAAAGAAATCGAACCTATTTTTCAAAAAATAGAAGAAAATGGTATGAAAAATAGTTTAAAAGTATTGAAAGCTTTTCAAAAAAATGAAATTGCAGAAATGCATTTTGGAAGTACTACAGGATATGGTTACGGAGATATTGGAAGAGATACCATTGAAAAAGTATTTTGTGATGTGTTAAAAGCAGAAGATAGTTTAGTAAGAAGTCAATTTATATCTGGAACCCATGCTTTAAGTGTAACTTTATTTGCCTTATTACGACCAAATGATACATTGCTTAGTATTACAGGAAAGCCTTATGATACTTTAGACGAAGTAATTGGAATAAAGGAAAATCCAAGTTCTTTAAAGTCTTATGGTATTTCCTTTGAACAAGTGGAATTAAAAAATAATGAATTTGATTATGAAGAGATAGAAAAAACATTAAAAAAGAAAAATATAAAACTAATTGAAATACAACGTTCAAAAGGTTATTCTGCTAGAAAAAGTATTACGATAGAACAATTAGAAAAAGCTATTTCCTTTATTCGTAAAATAGACCAAAAGGTTATTATTATGATTGACAATTGTTATTGTGAATTTGTAACCGATAAGGAACCCTTAGAAGTGGGAGCAGATATTATAGTAGGTTCTCTTATTAAAAATTTAGGTGGTGGTTTAGCTCCCAATGGAGCCTATGTAGCAGGAAAAAAAGAACTGATTCAATTAGTAGCAGAAAGGTTAACAGCACCGGGCGAAGGAAAAGAAGTAGGTCCTACTTTAGGAATCAATAAATCCATTTTACAAGGTTTATTTATGGCACCAAGTGTCGTAACTGCAAGCTTAAAAACGGCCGTATTCGCAAGTAAAATATTAGAAGAATTAGGGTATAAAGTAGAACCAAAATTTGATGAAAAAAGAGCAGATATTGTACAAACGATTTACTTTGCAGAAAAAGAAAAGTTAATTACTTATTGTCAAGGAATTCAAATGGGTTCGCCTGTAGATTCAAATTCTATTCCAATGCCATGGGACATGCCTGGTTATAGTGACCAAGTAATTATGGCAGCAGGAACTTTCACACAAGGTTCTTCTATTGAACTTTCGTGTGATGGACCTATAAGACCACCTTATATTGCCTTTATGCAAGGTGGTTTAACTTACGAATATGGAAAATTAGGAGTATTAAAGGCAATTCAAAATATGAAAAAATAAGGAAAAGAAAAATGAAAGTAATTGTCATTGGTCGGTGGACCAGCTGGTATAATGGCAGCAATTAGTGCATCCAAAAAGAAAAATAAGGTAATTTTATTAGAAAAAATGAATTCTCTTCGGAAGAAAATTATTAATTACAGGAAAAGGAAGATGTAATATTACTTCTTCTCTTCCTATGGAAGAGTTTATTGCTAATATTCCAGGAAACGGAAAGTTTTTGTATAGTAGCTTTCAGAATTATACAAATCTGGATATGATTTCTCTATTAAAACAACAAAAAGTAGAAGTAAAAGAAGAAAGAGGAAATCGTATTTTTCCTGTTAGTGATAAATCACAAGATGTATTAGAGGCCTTGTTAAAAGAATTAAAACAGCAAAATGTCATAATAAAAACAAATGCAAAAGCAAAGGAAATTTTAGTAAAAGATAAGAAGGTACAAGGAATTCTTTTGGAAGATGGAAGCATTTTAGAAGCAGAAAAAGTAATTTTAGCAACGGGAGGAAAGAGTTACCCTAATACAGGTTCAACAGGGGATGGATATGAAATGGCAAAAAAATTAGGACACAGTATTACGCCATTAAAAGCTTCTTTAGTTCCTTTAAGAGCAGAACAAAAATCCCTTATTTTATGCCAACAAATGCAAGGCTTAAGCTTAAAAAATGTAAAAATAAAAGTAGAAGATATACAAAAAAAGAAAACAATATATGAAGATTTTGGAGAAATGTTATTTACACACTTTGGAGTTTCAGGACCAATTATTTTAAGTAGCTCGGCACATTTGCTACGTTATGCAAGTATAGAAGAAAAAATGAAAAAAGGGTGTATTGTCTTAAACATAGACTTAAAACCTGCATTATCCATAGAAAAATTGGAGAACCGTGTGAAGAGAGATTTTGAAAAATTTAAGAACAAAGAAATACGAAATGGTTTGCAAGAGTTATTACCACAAAAAATGATTTTACCAGTTTTAAGATTGGCTAAAATTAGAGAAGAAAAACCAATTCATTCGATTACAAAAGAAGAAAGATATACTTTGGTAAAAACAATCAAAGAATTTCCTATTTTACTAGAAGGCTTTCGACCAATAGAAGAGGCAATTGTAACAGCAGGGGGAATTTCTACTAAGGAAATTAATCCCAAAACAATGGAATCAAAGTTGATACAAGGTTTATATTTTGCAGGAGAAATTATTGACGTAGATGCCTATACAGGTGGGTTTAATTTACAAATTGCGTATTCCACAGGATACACAGCTGGGATGTAAAGAAAAAAAGAAACCAAGTACAAAAACTTGGTTTCTTTTTATGTCTTATGCTATGTTTGCTTAGCAACATCCACATCCGTTATTGTTATTTCCACAACAGCAGAATATTAAAATTAAAACGATAATGATCCAAATGCAGTCTCCTCCGAAACCAAAACCATTGCATCCGCATCCACAACCTCTGTTTTCTGGCATACTATATCCCTCCTTTCAAAGTGTAATAAGTAAAAATTAGCAACAGCCATTGTTGCATCCGCAGTTGTTATTAGAGCAACCACAGAAAAGTAATAAGAATAGGATAATAAACCAAAGAATTTCACTATTACATGAGCAATTTCCCATATTCGAAATACCTCCTATATCAAGTTTTTTCTTTTTTTGTTTTTCTCTTTCGTATGGTATATAGTATTCGAAAATAAAAAAAGTGTTACAAAGGCACTTTGGAGAAAACATTATGTAAAAAAGTAAACACTAAAAAGTTTCTGTTTTCTTGTTTTAGAGAATACGAAAAAGTATAATAAAACAAAAAAATAGAAGGAGCAAAAGAAAAATGAAAAACAGAGGAATTACTTTAGTAAGTCTAGTTGTTACTATTATTATTTTAATTATTTTAGCAGGGATTAGCTTGAATTTAGTTTTAGGGGAAAATGGGTTATTTGCTATGGCAAAAAAAGCAAAAGAAAATATGGAACTTGCTCAAACACAAGAGCAAGAACAATTAAATGCATTATATACGCAATTAGAGTCAGAAGTAAGTGGAGATGGTTCCGAAGATGGAGGAACCTCTTATGATATTATAGGAAAACTAGTAGAGTTTAAGAAAGCAATAGCAGACTATATAGAAGAGGCAGGAGG
>CANRFE010000112.1 GCA_947629805.1 uncultured Clostridia bacterium
CTACCACCTGCTGTTGTTTCAGGGTTACCAAACATAATTCCTACTTTTTCTCTTAATTGGTTAATAAAAATAATAACCGATTTTGATTTATTAATAGCTCCTGCTAATTTTCTTAAAGCTTGAGACATTAACCTTGCTTGTAACCCAATATGAGAATCTCCCATGTCGCCATCAATTTCTGCTTTTGGAACTAATGCTGCTACAGAATCAATAACAATAACATCTATTGCTCCACTTCTTACTAAGGCTTCTGCAATTTCTAAGGCTTGTTCTCCTGTATCTGGTTGAGAAACAATTAAATTATCAATATCTACTCCTAAATGTTTTGCATATACTGGGTCTAATGCATGTTCTGCATCAATAAAAGCAGCTTCTCCTCCTAATTTTTGTGCTTCTGCTATCATGTGTAAAGCTAGAGTGGTTTTTCCTGAAGACTCTGGCCCATAAACCTCTACTATTCTTCCTCTAGGAATTCCTCCAATTCCTAATGCAATATCTAAACTTAATGCTCCTGTTGGAATTGCCTCTACATTCATAGCTTGAAAATCTCCTAATTTCATAACAGAACCTTTTCCAAATTGTTTTTCTATTTGTCCTAATGCAGCCTCTAATGCTCTCATTTTTTCTGAATTTTCTTTTTCCATTTTTTCCTCCTATTTTTCGTTTCTTCAAACGCTTGTTTGTATTATTATATACTAACTATTTTTTTTGTCAAGCATTTTTTGGAAAATTTTTTGTTTTTAAATGCGATACCAATTTTCTATATGATAATAACTAAAATAATTGTTTCCTACTATTTCTCCGGTTAAGTTTTGGCTTTTTACAATGGTTTGTTTTTTACGATATAAGCTAATAAATGGTTGCTCTTCTGCATAAATTTCTACTATTCTTTGGTATTTTTGTTTTAATAATGTTTCTTCTGAAATTGTTTTTACTTCTTCTAAAATCTGGTTCATTTCCTCATTCTTATAATTTTCTAAATTATTATTTCCAAAGAAGAAAGTAACATCTGGACTATAAGAATTATAAACTCCTGTAAGCAATATTTGATAGTTTTTATTTTCTAATGCCCTTTGATAATTTGCATGGGAAAGTTTATTAATTGTCACTTTTATGCCAATTTGTTCTAATTGCGTTTTTATATTTTCTGCTACTGCCAAACGTGTTTCGTTAGAGGAATCTACACTTATTGTTAAATTTAATTTTAGGGTTTTATAATTTTCTGTTTTTTGCCAACGATTATATTGGTAAACCCAGCCCGCATCTGTTAAGATTTTTTTTGCTTCTTCTATATTATAATTTTGTTTTGTATTTTCTTGATATAAATAATTTCCATAGTCTAAAGGAAATTCTGCTAAATATACTTGATTATTATAAATACTAGAAATGATATTGGCTTTGTCTATTGCATAAGAAATTGCTTTACGAACTTCTTTGTTTTGCAAAATACTATCTTGGCAGTTGAAAGCCAAATAATCAAATTCCCTTGCTTTAAATTCTGTTTTTGCATACCCAATAGTACCAATATATTGCTCTAAATTGGTGTTAGAAGTAGTAAAAATATCAATATTTCCTAACTTAAAACTATTGTAGAGTTCTCCTATTTCGGCATACAATTTCACTTGTATGGTTTCTATTTTGCTGTTTACTTGATTCTTTTTCCACCATTTTTCATTTTTCGTTAAGGTAATGGTAGAAGCATCCATTGCACTAATTTGAAACATACCCGTTCCTATTGGAATTTTAGAAGAAGTTGCAAAATCTTCTCCTAAATAGTAATTATTCGGTAAAATAGGAAATGTTAAATTATATTCAAAAAAAGGCACTTCTTCGCTTAAGTTGATTTTTACCGTACTACTATCTAATATTTCTACACTTGTTACTTTTTCTACATTATAAGAATAAACCGATTTTCCTTCTTTTAAGCGGTCAATTGTAAATTGAATATCTTTTGCAATGAAGCTACTTCCATCTTGCCATTTTCGATTATTATCAATTTTAATAATATAACAAGTTGGCGAAGTTTTAGAACATTCTGTTGCAAGACATAGTTCGGTTTGGTAATTTTCTTTAAGGGTAAGTAATGGTTCAAAAATGAGCTTGTCTATATTGAGTACTTCTTTATTATTGCTAAGTAAGGGATTCATCGTATCAAAATTGGAAATACCAAGTCTTAAATCTTTGATTTGTGTTACTTCTTCTGTCACAACTTCTTCTACTGAATTTTCCACTGCTTCTTCTTGAAAATATAATTTATAAATAGCAAAAACAAGAATTCCCAACACAAATAAAATAAAGATATATTTGAAGAAACTTATTTTCATGTTTGTCTCCTTATTTTTTTCTTTATCATACAAGATATTTTTTCTTTTTTCAAGTTTTTTATTTTGATTTTTGGAAATTGGTTTAGATAAAAATCATTTACGAATTAAAAATCTAACTTCGCATTTGAAAATTTTCTTTCAAATGCGAAGAACATGAGAATTTTTATTTACTCTTGATGCAGAATAGAAAAAGATATTCCTTATTTTCTAGACTCTACAATGAGCCTTATACCTGTTCTATCTTCTCCTTCTACCTCTACTTCTGCAAAGGCTGGGATACATACTAAATCTACTCCAGATGGTGCTACGAATCCTCTTGCAATAGCCACTGCCTTTACTGCTTGATTTAGTGCTCCTGCTCCAATTGCTTGCATTTCTGCTTTGTTTTCTTCTTTTACCAAACCTGCAATTGCTCCCGCTACAGAATTTGGATTTGATTTGGATGAGATTTTTAAAACTTCCATTTTTTGCCTCCTATAATTTTATTTTTATTTGAATTACAGGTATAGTTATAATACAAAAAAGAAATTTTGTCTAGTCTTTTTATGGAAAAAAATGGAAAAAGTTTCGTCTTTATTTTTGGTTTTTCGTCATTTAAGGTAGGTTAATTCTTTGAATCGAAACAGGTCGACAATTTTCGTCATCTATTTCTAGAATACAACCGTTTAACATACATTCTCCTTCTGCTAATTTATAGCGTTCTGGAAGAGAAGTAAGAAATCTTTTTAAGGAAGCTTCTATATCCATTCCTATAATAGATTCTTTTGGTCCTGTCATACCAATATCACTAATATAAGCAGTACCTTCTTTCGTAATTTCTTCATCTGCTGTTTGTACATGGGTATGCGTGCCAAAAACAAAAGTAACCTTTCCATTTAAGAAATACTTCATGGCAATTTTTTCTGCCGTTGCTTCTGCATGAAAATCTACTATAATACAATCTGTTTTTCCTTTTATTTCTTCTAAAATGTCTTCTATCTTTGTAAAAGGATTGTCTAATTGTACTGCCATATCTGTCCTTCCCATCAAATTGATAACACCCATTCTTTTTCCTTTGCAAGAATAAATATGATAGCCTTTTCCTACAACGCCTCGTGAATAATTCGCTGGTCTATTCATTTTTTCGTGGTCAATAAAAGTAAAGATGTCCTTTTTTCCCCAAGTATGATTTCCCATGGTAATAGCATCTACATTTAATTTTTTTAATTCCTTAAAAATAGAAACTGTAATTCCCATACCACCTGCCGCATTTTCTGCATTTACAATAACAAAATCTATATTTTCTTTTTCCTTTATAGTTGGTAATTCTTTTTTTAAT
The DNA here is from genome assembly GCA_947629805.1 of uncultured Clostridia bacterium. GTDB lineage: Bacteria > Bacillota > Clostridia > TANB77 > CAG-508 > UMGS1663. The sequence goes on from CANRFE010000112.1 coordinate 3,643, forward strand.
TTTTGAACGCCATTTTCTCCTACTAAATCCCCTACCACTAATATTTTCATTTGTCTTCCCTTCTTTCTTCTTATTTAGCATACTATATTTTTTATTATTTCGCAAGAATCTTTTCTGTATATTTTTGCAATGGCTTGTATATAATGGAATAAAAAGGAGGAGGAAAATATGAAGCAACAAAGAGCTTTTGAAATTATAAGCAAAAAAGAAATTCGTGATATCTTTTATAAAGAACAACCTGTATGGATTCAAGAAATTGATAAGGATACAG
>CANRFE010000113.1 GCA_947629805.1 uncultured Clostridia bacterium
CAGAAGTAATAAGTGAAGTAAAGATGGCAGATAGAAGTATAAAAAGAAACTATGGAGATATGCCAAAAACATCTATAAAGATAAAATTTGGTAAATTAAATAAAGATACATATAAAGAATATATGTCTCATTTTTCAAAAAACGAAGACATATATTCTTATTTTTCTTTAAAAGAGCAAAAAATAAAATCAAAAAAATTTTTTGTAACTCTTCCAGAAGTTTCAGTAGAATCTATAACAAAAAATCACAGATATGATGAATTTGAAGTAGAGCTAAACCAATGTGGGGAGGCTTAATATGATAGAAGTTGAAGATGAAGTAAAAAAAGCTTATGATGAAAGTACAACACAGATAGATAAGATAATTTTAGATGGAAAAGAGCATAGGATAACCAATGTACAATATGATGATGATGTGTATGAGGAAGGAAACATATTTGGAACAGCAATAGCAAGAACATTTGAATTTGAGATAGAAAATACTATTGATTTAGAAAACAAGGAATTTGAATATTTAACAGGGATATATGTAGGAAATGAAATAAAATGGATTAGTTTAGGAAATTTTATAACACAAGAAGTAGAACCCAATAATACAACAAATATAACAAAAGTAATAGCTATGGATTATATGCTAAAAACCAATATAGAGTATAAACCAAAATTAGATTATTCCAAAGCAACTTTATTAGATGTAGCACTTGATTCATGTAATCAATGTGGATTAGAATTGGCAACAGTTGATTTTGCTAATTCTAATTTTAGGGTTGATAGCAATCAATTTGCAGAAGGAACTTTAAATAGACAAGTGATTCAAGCTATTGCTCAAATAAGTGGAACAATAGCAAAAATAAGAAATGATAACAGATTATATTTTATAAATCCAAGTGATAATTTAACAGCTAGCAAGGAGTTTTCATTAAGTAACTATGAAGAAGCAGAAATAAAAAGAGCAACGCAACCAATAAATGCAGTTAGTTTAGGAATGTCAAATATAGAAGGAGAAAATATAACTTTAAGAGATAACGAAAGCATAGCACAGTATGGAGAAAATAATTTAGTAATAAATGATAATCCATTTGCTTATACCCAAGAAAAACGTGAGCAATTAATTATTGCTCTTTTTAATGCTGTAAAAGGATTTGAATATAAAGCTTTCTCATTTAAGTGTCAATCATTACCATACTTAGAGACAACAGATAAAATACAGTTCATTGATAAAGAAGGAAATACTTATAATAGTTATATATTTAGATTTAACTATAAAAGTCCAAATGGATTAGAAAGTACAATAGAAGCACCAAGTATAATAAAAGCAACGGTAGCTTATCAAAATGTGCCTTCTGCATTAGATATAGCAAAGAAAACAGAGTATAAAGTAGATAAACAAAATCAAACAATAACACAATTAGCAGAACAGCAAACAGACCATGAGAAAAGGATTTCAAGAGTTACACAAGATGTATCACAACTGCAAGTTGCAATAAGTGAAGTAACAGACATGTCAAGAGATGAAACAGGGAATAATACATTACACATAACAGATACAATAGAAGGCAATGGATATGTATTAAACTTTACTGTATTTGGTAGCACAACTAATATGCATTATTTAACACCAGAAGAAGGACTAGTTCCACATGATGGACTTGTTCCCAATGGTGGATTTGTAACAGTAGTATGCGATAAGAAAGGCAGACCAAAACCATCAGCAGAAGCTTATCAGTATAAAATAAGATTAAATGAACCATTAAGAGATTTAGGCAATGTTAGAGATGAGCTAAGTATTTCTAATAGTGGTGTAGTAACAGTAACAAGAAGGCTAGGAACTAGAAATGGGGTTAATGGAGAAGTATATGAGCTAGACCAAGAAGTTACAGAAACACTAGAAGATATAAGAATAATAAGTCCAAATGGCATAGAAAAAAGTACAAATGCTATATTACATACTTTTGAAGAAGAAACTTATGTGTATATCAAGGAGTTTTACAACTTAGATTATGAAATAAAGTACATAACTCAAAGCGATTATTCAGAGCAATTTGTAACAAAAGTTGATATGGAGGCTTATATAAAAGTTACAAGCCAAGAAATATTAAGTGTTGTTAAAGAAACATATGCATCACAAACAGAATTAAACAACATGGAGCAAACATTTGAAAGTAGTATTTCACAAACGTCAAAAAGTATATTAAGCACGGTTAGTAATACTTATGCAACAAAAACAAGCTTGACTGATACCAAGACAACATTAGAAACGCAAATTTCGCAAACAGCAGAAGATATAACAACAACTGTATCAAAAACATATGCTACGAAAAATGAATTAACTACTGCAAAATCCGAGATAAAACAAACAACTGATAGCATAACAACTAATATAAATAATACTTTAAAGAATTACAGCACAACAACACAGATGAACAGTGCAATTACACAAAAAGCAAGTGAAATAACCACTAATATATCAAAAACATATGCAACGAAAAGCGAATTAACTACTGCAAAATCTGAAATAAAACAGACGACAGATAGCATAACAACTACTGTGTCTAGAAAGGTAGGAAGCAATGAAATTATTTCAAAAATTAATCAATCTTCTGAATCGGTTACTATCAACGCAAGCAAATTAAATCTGAGCGGATATATAACAGCAACTAATCTAAAAACAGCAGGTAGTACAGTAATAAATGGCTCTAATATTACAACAGGAACAATAGATGCATCAAAAGCTAGTATAACTAATATAAATGCAGATAATATAAAATCTGGAACAATTACAGGAAGAACTATATCGGGAGGAACTATATCAGGAGCACAAATTACATGTGGAACTTCTTTTAAAGTAACAAATGACGGAAAGGTAACTTGTTCTGATATTAATATAAATGGTGGAAAGATAGTATTAACTGATGGAACTGAAGATAATGCAAATTTTGAAATACGTTCTAGCACTAATTCTAATGTTTCAGCAAGAATTACTCCAGATTCATTGAGTGTTGGAAGTGGATCTACATATTTTAATTTTAGTAGTGGAATTTTAACAATGTTGAATAAAAATTCTGGAGTTAGCATTTTAGATGGCTCTAGTGTAGCAAACTTTTTTGTAAAAGATTTGTATGTAGTAAAAAATGGTGATACAACTGTTCACGCTACTACTTTTGCTCATGATTCACTTGAAAGCTTAAAGGAAAATATTTTTAAATATGAAGATTGTGCTACTAATATTGTAAACAAAAGTGAGATTTATAAGTATACATTTAAAAATAATAGCAAAGAGCATATAGGATTTGTAATAGCAGATCAAGGAGGAAATTATAAGACACCGAAAGAAGTAATTATCCAAGATGGAACTGGAATAGATGTATATTCAATGTCTTCAATTTTATGGAAAGCTATGCAAGAAGTTATAGAAAGAGTAGAAAAGCTAGAAGGAGTGAGATAAATGGAAGAAATAATTATAAAGCAAAGAGAAACAAAATCTAAAATAATTGGTATTATTAATGAAGCAAAGCTACCAGCTTGTATGTTAACACCAATATTAAAAGATTTATATGAAGAAATAAGCTCATTAGAAGAACAACAATATAATATTGCATTACAGAAACAAGAGGAAAAAAAGAAGAAAGATAAACCTAAAAAGGAGAGTGTAAAGAATGATTGAGTTTAAGAATGACGAAGCTCCTTATCTAAACGAAGAAAATCTAAATCTAATGCAAGAAATAAAAATAGGCAAAGTTACAATAGCTTCTGGAACAGTTTTAAAGAATGGCTATTCAGTTACATTGCCACTTAAGTATCAAGTAGGAAACAATTCTCTTGAAATGAGGGCAGATACAGAAGTAATGCAACTAGCAACAGATACACAAGATGGTCATTATAAAGAAGTGCGGTA
>CANRFE010000114.1 GCA_947629805.1 uncultured Clostridia bacterium
TGCTTCATGTCCTGGTGTATCTAAGAAAGTAATATCTCTTCCATTAATATTTACCATATAAGCACCAATTGCTTGGGTAATTCCCCCTGCTTCTCCTTCTATTACATTCGTTTGACGAATGGCATCTAAAAGGGAAGTTTTTCCATGGTCTACGTGTCCCATAACAACAACAACTGGTGGTCTTATTTGTAATTCTTCTTCGGTATCTTCTGATTCATCAAATAAAATATCTTCTTCTTTTACTTCTTCTTTTTTCTTAGCTGTTACACCAAATTCTTCTGCTACTAAAAAAGCGGTATCAAAGTCTAAATTGTTTTTACCGTAATGGATTCTGGAATTGTAATTTCTGTTAATTGGAAGATTTTTTGTGTTCTTTCTTCTTGTGTTTTATTGGCTTTCTTCTTATTTTTCTTTCCTCTTGCTGTTGTTAAATCATAATAGTCAAGCATACCGCCTTCTTGATCGTCAAACATGTTGGATAAACGATCTACTTGTTTCAAATCTTTTAATTTTTCTCCGTCAAATTCTTCGTGATATCTAGAACCTCTTTTATTTTTATTTGCTTTTTGATTTTTTTCTTCTTTTCTTTCAAATTTTGCTCTGTCTATTGCTTTGCTTGCAAAATCTCTTTGATTTTCTTTTTCTACTACATCTGTTGCCATAATATCTTTAATATTTTTATCAATACCACGTTCATCTAATGGTCTTCTTTCACGATTAAAATTGCCATTATTACGATTTTGATTATTTCTAAAAGTATTATTTTCACGTTTTTGGTATCCATTATGGAAATTCTCTCTATTGGAGAAATTATTTTTATTCTGATTATTACGATTTTGGAAATTTCCCTGCTTATTATAATTTCTATTTTCTGGACGATTCTTATTTATAGGTACATAATTATGGTTTTCTGAAGTTTTTTCTTGTTTTTTTGCTTCCATCACTTTTGGTTTTTCTGGTATTTCTTGTTCTGCTTTTGGCATTCCTTTTTCTTTCTTTTCTTCTTTTTTTGGTTCTTCTTTTTTACCAATACCAAATAGTTCACTTATTGTCATTGGCTTTGTAGGCTTATTACGATACACTATATTATAGTCCGTATTTTTATTTCTTTCTACAAAACCAACCTGTTTACTTTTTTGCTCTTTTTGTTTTTGGATTCTTTCTTTTTCTTTTTCTTCTTCATCACTAATAATAACTTCTCGTCTAATAATCACTGGTCCAGAACTCTTTTTCTCTTCTTTTCCAATTTCTTTTTTATTTTCCCCTTTTTTTTGTTTGTTTAGAAAAGCATTCTTTATTTTTTCTGCCTCTTTTTCTTCTACCCCACTCATATGTGATTTTGCCTCTATTCCAAGTTCCTTTGCTTTTTCTATGATTTCTTTACTGGTTAAGCCTATTTCTTTTGCTATTTCATGTATTTTTATCTTACCCAATAATTTCACCCCCATCAATTCTCTTTATCAATTCTTTTGCCAAATTTTCCTCTTTAATTACAATAATTGCTTTCTTTACCTGTCCAATACTATTGCTTAATTCTTCTATTGTACCTATTTGTCTAAGTGGTACTTTATGCACCTTAGCTAACTCTTCTATTTTACTTTTTGTTTTTTCACTTATATCTTTGGCAATTATTATTAATTTTCCTTTTCCTTTTTCTATTTCCTGTTTACAACTTTCTATTCCAAAACTCAATTTTCCAGCTCTTCGTGCTAGTCCAATTAAGCCATATATGTTCTGATTTACCCCCAAGTATTTTTTCACCTCTTATATTTCTTTTTCCAATTCCTCTTTTAATTCGTTATATACCTTTTGGCTAATTGCCATTTCAAAAGTTCTTTCCAATCGTTTTGCTTTCATCGCTTTTTCCAAACACTCTTTATTGTTGCAAAGATAAGCTCCTCTTCCATTCGCCTTACCTGTTTTATCAACAAAAACGTTTCCTTCTTTATTTTTTACAATACGAATTAATTGTTTTTTTTCTTTTATTTGGTTGCACCCTATACAAGTACGTTTTGGTATTTGTTTCAAAACTCTCACACCTTTATTTTATTGTATTTTCTTTATCATTCCTTTATTCTTCTATGTCCTCTGTTTTATTTTTTTCTTCTTGTTCTTGTTGTATTTTCTGTATCATTTCTCCAAATTGTGTTTTACTCTTAATATCAATTTTCCAAGTTGTTAATTTTGCTGCCAAACGAGCATTTTGTCCAGCTTTTCCAATGGCTAAAGATAGTTGGTCGTCTGGTACAATGACTTGTGCAAAATGTTCTTCCTCTTTAATATCTACTGCCATTACTTGCGCTGGAAGCAATGCAGAAGAAATATAGGTTGCTGGGTTTTCGTCCCATTCAATTACATCAATTTTTTCTCCATTTAATTCATTGATAATATTTTGAATACGAATTCCCTTTTGTCCTACACAAGAACCAACTGGATCAATATTTGGATTTTGCGAATATACTGCTACTTTACATCTGTTGCCTGGGTCCCTGGAAACACTTTTTATTTCAATAAGACCTTCATAAATTTCTGGAATTTCTAGTTCAAATAATTTTCGTACAAAATCGTTATGTGCTCTTGATATCATAACTTGTGTACTTCCTTTTAAGCCTCTTTCCACATCAATAATACAAGCTCTTATTTTATCGTTTACATGATAATGCTCTGTTGGAATTTGTTCTTTTAATGTCATAATTCCTTCTAATTTTCCCAAGTCTACTACTACAACTCCACCATCTGCTTTTTGTACAATGCCAGAAACAATTTCTCCTTTTCTTTCGTTAAATTCATTGTATAAAAATTCTCTCGATGCTTCTCTTATTTTTTGAATAATAACTTGTTTTGCTGTTCCTGCTGCAATTCTACCAAAATTCTTTGGTACTAATTCTTTTTCATAAATGTCGCCTACTTTGAATTTTTTATTTATTGCTTTTGCTTCTTCTAAAGACATTTGCGTTTTTGGATTTTCTACTTCTTTTACTATTTCTTTTTGCATATAAACATGAATTTCTCCTGTTGCTTTGTCCATAGTAATTTTGACATTTTCTTCTTCACATTCAAAATTCTTTTTATAGGCTGTTACTAGTGCTGTTTCTATAGATTCTAACAAATATTCTTTTTGAATTCCACTCTCCTTTTCCAATTCTTCCATAGCCAAAATTAGTTCTGTGCTATCGATAGCTGGCCCCATTCCTTTTTTTTCTTTTTTCTTCATTTTCCTCATCCCATTCCTTCCTTTTTATTCCATAGTTTCTTCCTTCCAGTTATATTTTAATTTCATGAGTGCTATATTTTTTCTTTCTATACAGATTTGCTTTCCCTCTTGTTGTATATAAATATTATTTTCATCCCAGTTTTCTAAAATACCGGTATATTCTTTTTTCTTTTCTAACGGCTTAAAGAGCTTCATTTCTACTTCTTTTCCTTTTGCTTTTTCAAAATGTTTCTCTTTTCGTAATATCCTTTCTATTCCTGGAGAAGACACTTCTAAAAAATACATTTCTTTTAAGAAATCGTTTTCATCTAAAATTGGATTAATCACATTACTTACGATTTCACAATCGTTTAAGTCAATGCCTGTTTCTTTGTCAATGAAAACTCGCAAAAAATAATCTTTTCCTTCTTTTACATATTGTATATCATATAATTCATAGCCTAAATTTTCAATTGGATTACGAAGGAGATTGTCTACTTTTTCTTCTATACTTGCCAAGATTTTCCCTCCTTTTTAGAACCTACATAAGGAAAGAGCGGAATTTGTTTCCGCTCTTGCTCTATGTTCTTTTTGTTTACTTTGTATATTATACCCTATTTTGGTAAAAATTACAAGGGTTTTTGTAAATTTTTTCTAATTTATTGTTAATAGATATCTTTTTT
>CANRFE010000115.1 GCA_947629805.1 uncultured Clostridia bacterium
GTTGGTAAAATAAGCGGAAAAGCTCCAATGCCAACAGGTTATTTCTGTGCACATCGTTGTGAAGCTTATGCTTATAAATCACAAGGTTTTGACTGGAATGTTTATGGAAAACCATCTCTTATGGATGATGTAAATTTAGACAATCTAACAGAGGAGGAAGCTGGTGATTTAGCAGATTTATTAAAACATCGACTAACACTTGTTACGACAACAACAAAACCTTCTGAAGAAAAAGCAATGGAAGATTTATTAAACAATCCAGAAACAACGGATCAAACAACAGGGGAAAAATTAAATATTGGAGGAACTGTTGAAAAAACAGAAACTTATAATATTTCTTTAACTTTGTGTAAAAAACAAAAAATTCAAAATGGGCAGGCAGTTAGAGTTATGCTTGGTTTCCCAGAAGGTTATGGCCCAGAAGATGCGGGAGTTACTTTTAAGGCATATCATTACATTAAAGATAAATATGGAAATATTACTGGGGTAGAAGAAATTCCATGTATGGTTACAGAATTAGGTTTGGTAATTGAATGTAGTTCCTTTAGCCCATTTACCATTGCTACAATAAAGGGAGAAAAACAAGAAACACAAACAAAAACTATATTATTCCAATCTAGTAATGGAGGAACAATAGAATTAGATGGAAAAGTAGCAAATAAATTAACTTTAGACGCAACAACTACTTCTTCTAAAGTAATTACAATTAAGCCAGAACAGGGTTATGTAGTAGATGATATTGTAATAGGAGAACAGGTAATTGATGTAAATGGTAATGATGCACAACAAATTTCCTTTAACGAAGAAACCAAAGAAGTAACTTATGAAATTAAATATGACGAATTAAAAAATCAAAAATATGAAGCAATTGTTGCAAAAGTTGCCTTTATTCCTGAAATTACAAAAGAAGCTGAAAAAGAAGAAGGCTTAGAAGTAGTTGCACAACCAATGGCACAACCTTCTTTCGAAATTTCTGCTAAAGTCAATAAAATTATAAAAGGGATAGATGGAGTAGAAACAAAAGAACCTGTTCAAACACTAAATAAAGGCGATGAAATTGAAGTAGTATATCAATTAGATAGTATGAAGGCTGTTGGAGAAAATGGGGTTCTTGGAATTGGAGCATTATTATCATATAATAGACAAACTTTAGAACTTAAATCAATAACAGCTGGTGATGGATGGAATGTTGAATTTAATTCAGAAGTAGATTCTAAAAATCATAATATTGTTGGAACTTATAAATTAGAAAATGCTGCAAAAGTTGCAGAAAATGCGCAAGAACAACAAATTGGTACTATATTTACCATTCGTTTTATCGTTTTGAAAGATGAAAATAGAAATGAAACTATTATGCTTCAAAATATTGATGGAGGAACAGGAGTTAGTGTTCCAAAGGCTTCGGATGTAATTACCAATATTACAATTCAAAAAGCAACTGAAAAAACACTTGAATTATTAGAAACTGCAACATGTAAAATAAAAGAAAATACACTTATAGATGTAGAGCTTGCAACCACTGTAGAAGCATTAAGAAATCAATTTTCGTCTGCAAGTAAAGAAGAAATGAAATTTTATGGATACAAAATTACCAAAAATGAACAAGGAAATATAGTAAAACAAAATGATACCGTTGTAGAATTGGCTGGTAATGATATTATTAGTACGGGTACTATTATAAAATTAGGACAAAAAACTTGGACTATTGCAGTTCGAGGAGATTTAGATGGAGATGGTTCTTTAACTATTAATGATATTACTTTATTCAAATTAGATTATATAGAAGAAGAAGCTCTTACTGGAGTTTATTTAGAAGCTGCAGAAATAGATGGAACAGATGGAAAAACTACAGTAAATGATTTAGTTAGAATGGTTTTATTTTATAATGGAGAAGAAAAAAGCCTAAAAATAGAAAGATAGAAAAGGAGTAATCATGAAGAAGAAATTTTTAATATTAAGTATTTTCCTATTAGTTATAACATTTTTTTCTGCTATGCATGTTTTAGCAGTTAGTATTAGCTCAGCACAAATTGCTATTACCTCTTCTAAAACAGAATATAGCCCAGGAGATACGATTGAATTTACAATTAGTTTAAAAAATTTGAATGCAGATAGAGGAATTAGTGGCTTAGGAGCTGTAGTAGAATATGATACGAATTTACTAGAATTAAAACGTAATGCAGAAGGTTGCGCAAATTGGGATAATGCTAGTATAAGTGCGAATGCCAATAAATTTGCAACTACTAGAAATAGAGATGAAAATGAAAATGTATATTCACAAAACAATGAAGATATTCTAAAAATACAATTTGTTGTAAAAGAAGTATCTAACGAAACGACAACAAAAATAAGTCTAAAAAATATTGAAATCTCAAATGGTAGTTTGTACACTATAGAGAATGCCGATTCCAATACTATTACCTTAAAACCAAAGAAAACAACACCAGTTGTTCCAGAAGGACCAGATAATCCAAGTACTGGTGGAAGTGAAAATAATAATCCAACACAAACTCCTGGAACCAATAACAATGCAAATGGAAATGAAAATCAGAATCCAGGCGGAAATAATACGAATACAAAACCAATACCAAACATCAACACGAATACCTCTGGTGAAGATTCGAATACAAAAAATGAAGTAATTCCTCAATTAGGTGAAAAAAATGAATTTCTTACGAATTCCATTCTTGTTTGTATTACAATGTTTGCAATAATTGCAAGCGTAATAGGGGTAAAAATAGTATTGCTAAATAAGAAGATAACAAAAAATAAATAAATATATAAATATATAAAGATTTAGAAGTTACTCTCTAGTAAATCCTATACTAGGGAGTAATTTTTTATTGTAAACTTGTTTACAATAAAAAGTTTAATGTTATACTTATAAAATAAGAATTAAATTTATAAAGAAGGGGAAAGTTATGCAAGAATGTAAAACAACTAGAAACTCTAATATAGAACTTTTAAGAATTTTTGCTATGTTTTTAATTATTTTGAGTCATGCTGTACCTTATGGGAATAATAATGCTGTTGATAATTATAAGGAATTTTTACTCCTTTTAATGCGATATGCAGGACAAATTGGTAATTGTATTTTTATATGCTGTTCTGCTTACTTTCTTTTAGACAGTAAAACATTAAACGCAAAAAAGATATATCATATTGCTACAGATACTTTTTTTATTTCCATTTTTATAATGCTCTTCTATGTAATATGGGGATACCCTTTACCTTTTCAAAAGATAATAATAAGTATCTTTCCTATAACGTTTAATAACAATTGGTTTATTGGATGTTATATTTTATACTATATTTTGCATCGACCATAAAATAAAATTATAGAATTTTTAACGCAAAGACAATTATTACAAATTAATCTTTTTTTTATAATTTATTTATATATTTTTCAGTTTGTATATAAGACAACGTATTCCAATGTAATAGCATTTGTCGCATTATATTTTATAATAGCCTACATAAAAAAATATATGTCTAATTATAGAAAAAATAGTAAATTAAATATTGGCATTTTATTTTTGTCTACTTTAGGCTTGATTTCTTCTCTAGCTATTCTTAATATATTAGCATTAAAAAATTCTTTTTTTGATGAGAAAATGACCTATATGTGCAATATTATTAATCCTTTTATAGTTATGCTTTCTATTTCTATTTTTAATTTATTTATCAAAAGAAAGCCATTTTTTCATAAGATAATTAATTATATAGCATCTTTGTCCTTATTAATTTATATTATACATGAAAACATTTTAATAAGAAATTATTTAAGACCATGGTATTATAGCAAAATCTTTTTAATCTTTAGTTATAAACATATTCTTTTCA
>CANRFE010000116.1 GCA_947629805.1 uncultured Clostridia bacterium
CTCTTAATATCATAAAGCAATATAAAGTTGATACTAAATCAAAAAGAGCAATCTCTAAAATTATGTTGGATTGTTTACTCGATTGTGCATCTTTACTAAAGGTTATAAATGAAAATTGATTTCCGTGGAAAATATGTTATTTTTATTGACAATGTTTTTAAAATAATGTATAATATATTTATAAGCTTAAAAAGGGTGGGGATTTTTGATTTAAAGTATGTAACTAACGGACAAAATTTACGAAACGGGAAGTATAGAATATATAGAGCTTGTAAGGCTAATAGGAGCGAATTATGGGGATGGATATGGATTACCTAATAGAAAAGGTATGACTTCTACCCCAAAAGATTTTTGGAAACAAAATATATTTTTGGGGATTTATAGGAATTTTGAGTATTTGTCAAAATGACTGTCTTTATTACGTAATAAGGCGAATCAACAACCTTGTCGAAGGGTATCGCCTTGACATGAAGAAAATTCTCGACTACTGTAAAAAATTGCTATGAGCTTGGACACCACACCTTTGGTGTTCATTGGGAGAGTCGGACACAGTTATTAATGTGATGAAGTTGTTGTTCCTATTATTTCGGAAATAAAAAGGTCTTATTTCTACTGCACTCTTATTTTTTCTTTGGGAGAACACTCCGAGGAAAGATACAAAAAATTTATAAGGTAGAAGTAGAAAGGTATCTTTTTCGCTACGAAATTGCAAGCGAAAAATACTACGACAAAGTGTACTAAAATAGTATGCCCCTTGAAAATAGAAAAAATGTCTTTTTAATCTCAGAAAAGTTGGCTATCAGACAGGCTACGGAATTATTATTGGTTTATTCTTTAAGACTGCATTTATGAGGACATACTTTTATTGAAGGAAAAGTTTCCATTAAAAAGTAAAAAACATATCTTTTGGCAAATGTGAAAACGGCAATTTTAGAACAACTCTTATTCTTCCTTCAATACTGTGGTTGCTTTTTCCGAAGGGCTTTCTTCTCATAACAATTGCACTCGGTTCCTTTGACCCCAAAGGCAAAGAAAACATGCTTATTGCCAATCTTTTCCCATTAATCGTTTGCAAAAATACACTCTTAACATCAATAAAATATGCAAGGGAGAGGGAGTTGTCAAATGAAGCAATTGTCTTAAAAGAGGGGTCAAGAAAATAGACTACGAGATTTATGTAATGTTTGTATGACACAGCCTCACGTCGGATTATGGTAGTAAATCGGCATGAAGTGCAATTAATCGTGGCAACGGGTAATTCCTTTACTACGGTTTTACTGTGAATGAGAGAACGAAAAGGTTTGATTTGAAGTAATTTTTACTTAAAACAGTCACGGAGTTACTGGAACAGTGCTAGTGTTAAGTTTATCAGGAATTATTCGTGTAATATGAGACAAAAGTTTGTAGGGAGGAATAAAGATGAAAATAGATAATTACTTTTTGAAATGTAGGGAAAGTGTATTTAATAAAGATAATAATGTCTTTTTATTATCAAAAATAGGAGGTAGTTCTCAGGAAAAAGATTTGACAGTTCCTCCTAATTGTGATGGCTATGGTAGGATAAGACATTTTAGGAGATTTATTTCTGAAAAATGGGGAAAGGATCCATTACCTATTGATCCTGCCTGCAAAGCTTTGGGATTAGAAGCATGTGATATGATTGAAACTCAAGTATTTCAAATCGCATCATGTAATGTTAAGTGTTGGTATTGCTTTGTGCCGGATGATTTAAAAAAGGCATTAGAACATAGTTCTAAGTGGTTTTCTGCAGGTGATATGATTAATTTATTTCAAAGAGATTGTCAAGGGGTTCGGGTTTTAGATTTGTCAGGTGGAAATCCTGAGTTAGTCCCAGAATGGATTTATTATATAATGAGGGAGCTTGAAAAAAGGGGAATTGAAAGGAACGTATACTTATGGTCTGATGACACTTTAACAACTGATTACTTTTTTGAGTATTTACAAAAAGATCAAATAGACTATATAAAAAATTATAAGTTTTATGGAAAAGTATGCTGTTTTAAGGGATTTGACAATCATTCCTTTTCATTTAATACAAAATTACCTCAGGAATATTTTGATAAACAGTTTGAAAACTTTGAAAAGTATTTAGCGTTAGGGTTAGACTTATATGGTTATGTCACCTTTACAACAGATGATGTAAGTGATTTGGAAGAAAGAATGGCGAATTTTATTAATAGGCTTAAAAAAATTCATCCATTGCTTCCATTAAGAATTGTACCACTAAAAATAGCAATTTTTACACCGGTAAAAAATAGGTTGAATCCAAGTTATATTGAAGCAGTAGAAAACCAAAAAAGGGTATACAAAGAGTGGAAAAAACAATTGGAAGATATATATGAGGAGAGTTTATTAAATACACGAATATGTGATATCTTCTTATCGTAGGAGGCAAAAATGGAAAATAATCAGTTTTATGATGAAATAGATGAAATCATTTGGGGTTTGGTAAAAAAGCAACCAGATTTCTATTTCTTAATGAAGTCAAAAAAAGGTATTCACCCAATTGATATAAAATTATCTCTTATTAGACTTCGTAGAAAGAAAAAAATATCAGCAACACTTTTTAGAAGCATCATAAAAAGTGCCAAGGATAAAGGTAAAGTTGTTTTAGAAGATGACAATTTACTTCCTGTTCCACATCTCTTAGATTATGATTGGAGGTTTAGCGCTGAAGGAATTGAAACGATGCTTTCGTTGATCAATAAAAACAGTAAACGCAACCATAGTGTTATTGCATTTATTGGCACCCCTTCGCTTTTCAAAATGTTTTTTTCAAAAAGAGAAACAAAAAATCAATATATACTTATAGACAAAAATGCGGATAAACATGTTCATTATATAACTCGGTATGCACAGAATTTTTCTTTTAAAAAGTATGATATTATGGAGATGGAGCCACTTGATATACAAGCTGATTTGGTAGTTATGGATCCCCCATGGTATTTGAGTTATAATAAGTTGTTTTTTCAGCTTGCGAATAACATTGTAAATCGCAATGGAACAATAATCTGCGTTTTGCCACCAAAATATACAAGGAAAAATGTTGATGAGGAATTTCAAAAGTTAATGCAATTCATTAAGGATTTAGGAATAGAAAGGCAGCATTATTATAAAAATATGGTGACATATAATACACCACCGTTTGAAAGAAATACTTTAAAAGCGAATGGTATTTATTGTATGCCTAGAGGATGGCGAACAGGAGATATTCTAATTGCTAAAAAAATAGATAAAGGTACAATAGACAAGGCTTCAATAGTAATTTCCGAAAGAGGATGGGAAGAAATAAGCATAGGCATGGTTAGATATAAATTGAAAACTGGTTTCGACATAGAATTAAAATCATTTGATTTAACTATCGAGAGTGTTTTCAAAAATGATATCTATCCGTCTGTTAAAAGAAGAAAGACTAGGGCTGAGAAAACAATTAATGTTTGACCAGTGGGAATAGGGTATTTTATTGCAATAATATCCCGTTATTTTACTATGTTCTATTAGAGTATTCAACTCGATATAAGCATTATGATTTGAATATTTGCGATAAAATAGAGTGGACATTTAACATAAAACTAAGTGACATCCAGAAAGCAAATATTTTAAAATGTATAGAACTTATAGAAGATATAAATAAAAAAGAATATCAAGAATACGGAAAGTGGGGAACAATATCATGATAAATTTAGAGGATTTTTGGCAAGATTTGTTAGAGTCTGGCTTGCAGAAAGATGAATATTGGAAGAAAAAAATTTTTGATACATGTTGTAAAATACATTTGGCATTAATGGTAGAGCCGTA
>CANRFE010000117.1 GCA_947629805.1 uncultured Clostridia bacterium
CATTTTATATTGCATTTCTGGATCATCATAACCAAGTAAAGAACGACAGTGTCCTTCTGTTAGTTTTCCCTGTAAAGCTAATTCTATAACTCTTTCATCTAAATTTAAAATACGTAAACAATTTGTAACCGTACTTCTATTCATTCCCATAATATCCGCTAATTCTTGTTGTTTTAAGCCATATTCCTCAATTAGCTGTTGAAAACCTTTGGCCTTTTCTATTGGGTTTAAATCTTCTCTTTGAATATTTTCAATTAATGCAATTTCTTTCGATTTTCTTTCATCATCATCTCGAACAATACAAGGAATTTCCGTTAGACCCGCTTTCTTACATGCACGCCATCTTCTTTCTCCTGCTACAATTTCATAATAGCCTTCTTTTTTCGTGACAATAATTGGTTGAATCACTCCATAAATTTTAATAGACTCTGCTAATTCTTCAATTGCTTCTCTATCAAAATTTCTTCTTGGTTGATTACGATTTGGTTCTATGTTCATTATTTTCAAAAATTCTATTTTTTGTCCTTTTTTTTCTTCTTCTGTCATTTCTTCCATTACGAGTTTATCTGTAAATAATGCATTTAATCCTTTTCCTAAACCTGTATTTTTTGCCATTTTTTCTTAGCTCCTTTCTATTTTTCATTTTTTCTTAAAAATTCTTTTACAAATTTATCATAAGCCTTTGCTCCTTTTGATCTTGGATCATAGACTGAAATTGGCATTCCATAACTTGGTGCCTCACTTAGTTTTACATTTCTTGGAATTACGGTTTTATATACTTTATTTTCAAAATAATGATTTACTTCTTTCACTACTTGGTTTGATAGATTTGTCCTAATGTCAAACATAGTAAGTAGTGCACCTTCTATTTTTAATTCTTTATTTAAATGTTTCTTTACTAAATTAATTGTATTTAATAGTTGGCCTAAGCCCTCTAAGGCATAATATTCACATTGTACTGGAATTAAAACACTATCTGCTGCAGTAAGAGCATTTAATGTTATTAAACCTAAAGAAGGTGGACAATCTATAATAATATAATCATATTTGTCTTTTTGAGTATCTATTTTTTCTTTTAATTTCTGTTCCCTAGACATAAGAGAAACCAGTTCTACTTCTGCTCCTGCTAAATTAATATTAGATGGACATATCTCTAAGTTTTTTACAATTGTTTGTTGTAATGTATTTTCAATTTCGACATCATTAATAATAACATCATAAACAGAAAAATTAACACTTTTATCGATTCCTAAACCACTAGTCGCATTTCCCTGTGGGTCTGCATCCACCATTAATACTTTTTTCCCTTTTTTGGCTAAAATGGTGCTTAAATTAACGGCCGTTGTTGTTTTTCCTACGCCACCTTTTTGATTGGCTATTGCTACTACTTTTCCCACAAAAATTACCTCCATCTTTTTTTCTTAATATCTCTATCATATAAAAATCTAAAAAAAAAGTCAATAAATCTTTTAATATTTATTGACTTTTTTAATTTTCAAAAAAAATTTTTCTTTATATTGGCTCTTTACTTGGTGTTCCTGGTTTTCTTGGATATTTTGCAGGGCTTTCTTTTTCTTTCTTTACTAAAATAATATGCCTTTGTATGTCACTATTAGGAAGTAACATATTTTCTACTTTTTCTATTTTTCCGCCTAATACTGTTAATGCATTTTCTGCTTCTTTGATTTCCTCTATATTAGATCCTTTCATACAAATACAATAGCCTCCTATTTTTACTAAAGGAAGTAGGTATTCTAATAAAACATTTAGAGGCGCTACTGCTCTTGAAGTAGCTATATCATAGCTTTCTCTTTCTAGTTTATTTTTCGCAAATTCTTCTACTCTTGCATGCACTGTTTTTATTTTTTTTAACTTCAAAGAAGAAATGACTTCTTCTAAAAATAAAATTCGCTTATGCAAGGAGTCTAGTAATGTTATTTCTGTGTTTTGTTTTATGATTGCTAGTGGAATTCCTGGAAATCCTGCTCCTGTTCCTACATCTATTACTTTTTGTCCTTCTTGTATATATTTTTGAATAGTGAAGGAATCAATAAAATGTTTTAAAATCACTTCTTTTGGCTCTGTAATAGAAGTTAAATTAATCTTTTCATTCCATTCTAATAATAAATTCATATACTCATAAAATTGTTCTATTTGCTTTTCTTCTAAAGAAATAGCAATTTGCTTTGCCTTTTCTTTTAATTCCTTTGAAAATATAGTAAAATCCATATTTTTTTCTATTTCCTTTCCTTATTTTTGTTTTGAAAAGTTTCTAAATAAATCAATAAAACAGATATATCCGCTGGCGAAACACCAGAAATACGAGATGCTTGTCCTACAGAATTTGGCTTTATTTTATTTAATTTTTGCCTTGCTTCTATACGAAGTCCTTTTATTTCTTCATAATTTATATCTTTTGGTAATAACTTTTGCTCTAATTTTTTAAATTTTTCTACTTGTTGGGCTTGAAGTCTAATATAACCTTCATATTTTATTTCAATTCCTACTTCTTTTGTTACCTGTTCTTCTAAAGTTGGTCTTAATGGGTCTATTGTATTTAAACTTTCATAAGTTAATTCTGTTCTTTTTACTAAATCTGCTAAACTAATTCCTGTTGTAATTTCCGGAGAATTCTTTTCTTTTAAGAATTTATTTACTTCTTTGGTTGGCTTGATAATTGTTTTTCTTACTCTTTCTATTTCTGCTTCTATTTGTTTCTTTTTATTTAAAAATTTTTGGTATCTTTCTTCTGAAATTAGACCTACTTGATAACCAATTTCTAATAATCTTAAATCCGCATTGTCTTGTCTTAACAAAAGCCTATATTCCGCACGAGAAGTCATCATTCTGTATGGTTCATTGGTTCCTTTTGTTACAATATCATCAATTAAAACTCCTATATAGGCTTGTGTTCTATCTAAAATAACAGGCTCTTTTCCTTTTAATTTCAAGCTTGCATTTATTCCTGCCATTAATCCTTGGCAAGCTGCTTCTTCATAGCCAGAAGTTCCATTGGTTTGTCCTGCAAAAAATAAGCCTTCTATTTTCTTATATTCCAAAGAAAGTTTTAAATCTGCAGGATTAATACAATCATATTCAATAGCATAGGCAGGTCTTGTAAATTCTGCCTTTTCTAGTCCTGGAATGGTATGATACATGGCAATTTGTACGTCTTCTGGAAGAGAAGAACTCATTCCTTGAATATACATTTCGTCTGTACTTCTTCCAATAGGTTCTACAAATATTTGATGTCTTTCTTTATCGGCAAAACGAACCACTTTATCTTCAATAGATGGACAATAACGTGGACCGGTTCCCTTTATTTCTCCCCCATATAAAGGAGAACGATGTAAATTAGCACGTATAATTTCATGCGTTTTTTCATTTGTATAAGTTAAATAACAAGGTAATTGCTCTACATTTGGATCAATTTTATCTTCAAAAGAAAAAGCTTCCGGGTTTTTATCCCCTTCTTGTATTTCCATTTTTGAAAAGTCAATACTTTTTTTATTAATTCTAGCTGGTGTTCCTGTTTTAAAACGAACTAACTCTACCCCTTCTCTTTTTAATGCTTCTGATAATTTGTTAGCTGGAAATACACCATCTGGTCCACTTTCAAAAGAAGTTTCTCCAATGTAAATTTTTCCTTTTAAATAAGTACCAGTTGCCACAATAATGGCTTCTACATTATAAATTGCTCCAATATTCGTTTCTATTGTTTTTACTTTTCCTTCTTCTACTGTAAAATCTACAATTTCTGCCTGCTTGATATATAAATTTT
>CANRFE010000118.1 GCA_947629805.1 uncultured Clostridia bacterium
GTTCATAGAGAGGGGTGTAAATATGGAAAGTATACAAGGTAAACACTTTAGCATAACCGATCCAGAAGGAGTGAATACCGTTATTTATAGAATTAATAAAACAGCAAAAGAGTATTTACAAGAGTATCCTAAGTATACAGTAGAAAGACTAATATCAACAGAAGAATTAAAAGGGAACTTGAAAAGAAAGACCTTTTTTATTGATGAGCCAGATTATGAAGAGCAACTTTTATTTTTATCTTTTGGAAAAGAAAAGGTAGTAGTAAATACAGGTGTTTTAGAAGAAGATAAAATTAAAATTTCGAAAAAGCCAGTACCAATTAAGTTTGAT
The DNA here is from genome assembly GCA_947629805.1 of uncultured Clostridia bacterium. GTDB lineage: Bacteria > Bacillota > Clostridia > TANB77 > CAG-508 > UMGS1663. The sequence goes on from CANRFE010000118.1 coordinate 332, forward strand.
ACTTTATATTTTGAAAAAGAGGAATATAAAGAATTTCAATATACACCAAACTTAAAAAGGCCAATTTCTATTATAGACCCAGAAACTACAGAAGAAATAAAGCCAGTATTATATATGGACAAAGAAACAAATGAAGTAAAAGGAAAATGTAAATTAAAACCATATAAGTCTTATTTCGCATTTGAAATACGAGATAAGAAAGACTAGAAAGGGGACGTAAAAAATGAATCAAACAAATGGAGATTCAAAATTTGACATTGTATTCATGTCATTTGGAAAAGAAAAAGAAAAAGGAATTCAAGTAGAAGCAGCAGGTGAAAAAGATAATATTTTACAAGAGAATATGCTTATTCACACAAATAATTCAAAAATTTTAGAAAATGGAACATGGATTGCAGAAAATGGAGCGATTGTTCAACAAAATGCAAATTTTGCACAAGTAAAACAAAATAACGAAAAGAGAATCACAGATTTTGCTATAGAACAAGCAAAAAGAAAAGGAAAAATGAAAGAATTAAACAAAGAAAAAGCAAAGAGAAAGGCACAGGAAGATATACAAGAATTAGCTTAATTTAATTTAACCAAAGAAAAGGTGGAAAGCCATGGAAAAATTTATAAGAACGCTAAAGCAAAGTAAAAGATTTTTAATTATCATTGGAGTACTATGGGTATTTTTGGCCATAGTACTTGTTTCGCCTATAGCCTATAGCATAAAAGAAGCAACCAATAGCCAAGAACAATTTAATTTTACTATTTTTGTTGAAAAAATAGTACCTGCCATAACAAGTTTTAGTAGTATTACCAAAATGTTTTCAGCACAATATTTTGGAACTTTTGTAAAATGTTTAATCAATTATACGATTCTATTTGTTATTTGTTCTATTATTGGTTTCATCAAGTCAAAACCAAAGGGACAATATCACGATATGGAACATGGTTCTAGTGATTGGAGCGAGCATGGAGAGCAATACCGCATTCTAAGCAAAAATAAAGGAATCATTCTAGCAGAAGACAATTATTTACCAATTGATAAACGTGGAAATATTAATACTTTAATTGTAGGACGGTTCAGGTTCTGGTAAATCTGCTTCCTATTCCAAACCAAATGCATATCAAATGCTAGGTTCTTATGTATTTACCGATCCAAAAGGAGAATTATATGATGATACAGCAGGTTATCTAAAAGAGCATGGTTATGATATAAAAGTATTGAACTTGGTTAATCCTGCTAATAGTGATGGGTATAACCCATTAATGCATGTGGCAAGCGAATTAGACGTAGATGTTATTGCAAATACGGTTGTAAAAGGGCAAGCATCGGAAACAAAATCAGACCCTTATTGGGATGATATGGCAGAAATGCTATTAAAAGCTTTAATTTATTATTTAATTGCAACAAGGCCAGAAGAAGAGCAAAACTTGGCAAGTTGTTCTGAATTAGTAAGAGCTGCTAATACCAATGGAGGAAGCAACTTACTTACCGAATTAATTAACCAATTACCTTATGATCACCCAGCAAGAATGTATTATAAATCCATTGAAATTGCACCAGAAAAAACTTATGGTTCTATTTTAAGTTCGCTTCAATCAAAACTTGGAAAATTTGATTCCAAAGAAATAGCAGAAGTAACTTCAACAGATACTATTAATTTTGAAGATATAGGAACAAAGAAAACAGCAGTTTATGTTATTTCTTCCGATACGCATACAGCCTACGATTTCTTACTAACCATTTTCTTCTCTCAAATGATACAACAGCTATATAATTATGCAGACTTAAATGGCGGAAGACTAAAAATGCCAGTTTTCTTTATATTAGATGAGTTTGCTAATATTGGTAGAATACCAGATTTCGATAAAAAAATTTCTACTTCTAGAAGTAGAGGAATTCAATTTAGTGTTATTTTACAAAACTTAGACCAATTAGAAGCCGTTTACGAAAAATCTTATGAAACAATTATGGGAAATTGTGATACACACGTATTTTTAGGTAGTAACTCTTACAAAACAGTAGAATATTTTTCAAAAGCATTAGGAGAAAAAACGATTTTTAGACAAAGTAAATCAGTAAACCGTGATAAACACGCACATAAACAAGGCTTTAGTGATTCCGAACAGTTAATGGGAAGAGCTTTAATGACACCAGATGAACTTCGAAGGATGGATAACGACTTATGTATTATATATGAAAAAGGAATTAAGCCAGTAAAAGCGAAAAAATATTATTATTTTACACATCAAAAAATGTATAGAGAATTACAGGCTAATCGCTTAAATCATAATGAATTTGATGCAGGAGTAAGAGGAGAATGGAGAAAATACAATCCTTATAATCCATATATACCAGAAGCAGATAAAAAAGCATCAGAGAACTTAAAAGTAGAATCTTTAGATGATTTATTTGAAGAAAATTTAGAAGAACCAATACAGCAAGAACAAGAACAAAAACCTGTAGAAGAACCAAAAGAAATGCAACAACAAGAAATAAAAAAAGAACCAGAAGTAGATTTGTTAGATTTTGAAGATTTTGATAGTACAACTCTTCCACAAGAAGAGGAAAAAGAAAATAAACAACTATTCACAGAAGATATTCAAAAAGAATTAGAAGCAAAATTTGATGAATTATTTGGTCCAATGGAATCTTAAAAAGTAAAAACATAAAAAATAAAAATCCGCTATGGCGGATTTTTATTTTGGCACCAAAGTACAGAAAATGTCATAAAATGTAATATACTCCTTTTAAGAATATTTAGAAAGGAGCATAAATTACCAAAAGGGACAGATACTCCATTGGGGACGTTTCCTAAAGGGACATTATAACAATAAAATGTCCCAAAAGGGACAGATGCTCCATTAGAAAACGTCCCTAAAGGAGCATTTTATGAAAGAAGTTTTAATAGTAAAAAATATTACAAAGAAATACCAAGCAGAAAATGGGGAAGTGGAGGCATTAAAAAATATTAGTTTTTCTATTGAGGAAGGGGAATTTGTAAGCTTAATTGGACCAAGTGGCTGTGGAAAATCTACTGTACTTTCTATTATTGCAGGTTTAGAAGAAAAAAATTCTGGAACAATAGAAATTGATGGGGAAATAGGATATATGCTACAAAAAGATAGCCTTTTGGAATGGCTAACAATTTATAAAAACGTACTTTTTGGACTAGAAATAAGAGGAATAAAAACCACAGAAAATGTAAAATATGTGGATAACTTATTAAAAAAATACAATTTATATGAATTTAAAGAAAAATATCCAAATCAATTATCTGGTGGTATGAGACAAAGAGCAGCTTTAATTCGTACCTTAGCAATTAAGCCTAAAATTTTGCTGTTAGATGAAGCTTTTTCTGCACTAGATTATCAAACTAGAATCATGGTAACAAAAGATATTTATGACATATTAAAAAATGAACACATCACTACACT
>CANRFE010000119.1 GCA_947629805.1 uncultured Clostridia bacterium
TCGCTTTCATTAAGCCTATTGTTCCAATAGATATTAAATCTTCTAATCCTACTCCTGTATTTTCAAATTTTTTTGCTATGTATACAACTAACCTTAAATTTCTTTCTACTAAGGTTTGCCTTGTTTCTAATTTTCCTTTCTCTAACTCTTTTAAGAGTTCTTCCTCTTCTTCTTGCGATAACGGAGGAGGCAAGCTTACATTTCCCCCTATATAATAAATAGGTAAGTTTTCAATTTCTTCCTCTTTTAGAAATTTGGTATAAATGGTATTTACACTATCTACTAACATTTGCAAAAAATTCATTTTCTTCACTCCCCTCTAATAAATCTAAGCCAATTAAAGCTGCATATTGTCCTTTTTTACTTAGCTTTTGTTCATAAATTCCTACAATAATATTCTGAAATGTTTTCTTTTCTTCCCCTTGTTCTATGGTTATTTTGTTTACTTTAACCCCTAAGAGCATTCCATTTGTTTTCCCTAAAGAACGAAATGGAATGACACGAAATTTTGTCATATATTCTAAATTTTCATCCTCATATACTTCTTTGGGTACATCACCTCCTATAATGTTTGTTAAATTTTCTAAAATGCTATCTGGTAATATTTCTTTTAATGCCTCTTTTTCTACTACTATTACCGGCATACTAGTAATCGGATCTTTTAACATATTGCCTGTATCTAATAAGGCTCTTATTGTAAGTTCTTTTTCTTTCCAATAAATAGAAAGCATACAATACACATCTTTTTTTGTTAATTTTCCTTTTACAAAATGAAAAGCAATAGCCGTCATAGTAAAACCGACTAAACCTCCTAATAAGGCAATTTTTAGTGGATAAGTTCCTACATAACTTCCATTTAACATGAAAATTTCCTCTGGCTTTACAAAATATAATAAGGCAAACGCAGAACCTCCAAATACGAAGGAAGTTAAATAAAAAAATAATAATTCTTTTGCAAAATTCTTTCCATTTTTTGCATGATAAGCAAGATAAACCATGACAATGGATAAGAGAATTTTCAACACAAAATGGGAATAGATTTTTAAAATTTGCATATATGCTAAAATAGAATAAATACCACCTAACAAAGCAGAGAGAATAAGTCGGATGTGATTTATTTTTCTTTTTAAGAGATAACCTGTAGCAAATAAAATAATATAATTCATACACAAGTTTTCTACTAAAACAACATCTAAGTATATGGTCATAGTATCCACCTCGTTATAAGCATTATAAAACCTTTTGTTTGCATATTCTGTCATTTCTTAGGCACGAAAAAAAGAAATAATCTAATTTTTTCGATTATTTCTTTTTTTATTTTTGCTATTCTATTCTTTTCTTGTCTAATTTGACTTTTATTTCATTCCTTTATTTTTTCTTAAAAAGGAAGGGATATCTAAATCATTTGAAGAATTTGTATTATCTACTGGAGCTGGAATAGAATTGATTTTTTCTCCCCAAGCTTTATCTACAATGCTACTTACATTATTCATGGTTGGAGACTCTATTCCTTTTTCAAAACCTGTTGCAATAACCGTAATAACAATATCATCTTCTAGGTTTTCATCAATAACTGCACCAAAGATAATATTGGCCTCTGGGTCTACACTTCTTTGTACTAATTCTGCTGCTGTATTTACTTCATGTAAGCCTAAGTTTGCTCCACCTGTAATATTAATAATGACACCTCTTGCTCCTTCAATTGAACTTTCTAATAATGGATTTTGTACTGCTTGTTTTGCTGCATCTTCTGCTCTGCTTTCACCAGATGCTCTACCAATTCCCATGTGTGCAATACCAGTATTTAGCATAATGGTTTTAACATCGGCAAAGTCTAAGTTTACAAGACCTGGTACAGCAATTAAATCAGAAATTCCTTGTACACCTTGTCTTAATACGTCGTCTGCCATTTTGAAGGCTTCTACAATAGAAGTTTTTCGATCAATAATTTGTAATAATTTATCATTTGGAATTACTACTAATGTATCTACTTTTCCTTTTAGACTTTCTACTCCTCGATCTGCTTGTGACAAACGTTTCTTTCCTTCAAATGTAAATGGTTTTGTAACAACGCCAATGGTTAAAATTCCCATTTCTTTAGCACAGGCTGCTACAATTGGAGCAGCTCCTGTTCCTGTTCCTCCACCCATACCTGCGGTAACAAATACCATATCTGCTCCACGTAAAGCTTCTTGAATTTCGGTTTTACTTTCTTCTGCGGCTTGTGCCCCTATATCTGGGTTTGCCCCTGCTCCTAAACCTCTTGTTATTTTTTCTCCAATTTGTATTTTGGTAGTTGCCTTCGATAATAATAAAGCTTGTCTATCTGTATTTACCGCAATAAAGTCTACTCCTTTAATACCTGAATCTACCATTCTATTTACGGCATTATTTCCTGCCCCTCCAACACCAATTACTTTTATGGTTGCCGTTCCATCTAACATTGTACTTTCGTCTACGTTATCCATCAACATGATTTTATTTCCTCCCTTTTTTATTAGACTATTTATTTTTTTCTAAATTTAATAACAAAATTAAGAATAAAAGAATTCTTTGATTCTTTCTAGTATGGTATATAGGATATTTTCTTTGGAATTGGTATCAATACTACTTGCTACCGATTTTGCAAACGGCCTTGCTGCTATATACCTTACTAAAGAATAAGCGGTTCTATATTCTGGCCTTACTGTACTAATCAATCTTCCCGTCGAAATTTTTACTGGTATATTTAAGATTACCTTACCTGCCACATCACTTTTATTAATATTGGCTATTCCTTGCCCTGTTATAATAACATTGTTAATTCGTTGTTTAATTCCTTGATTGACTATATTTTTATTGACTAAGGTAAAAATTTCTTCAATTCTTGCTTCAATAATTTCAATTAATTCTGAGCTTTTAATAGCTTTGGATTTTGTTTCTCCTCGATATGTATTTAAAATAATTTCATTATCGTTATCAATAAAGGATCGCATTGCTAAACCATACTGTTTTTTTAATTTTTCTGCTTCTTCTTCTTCTATATTCAAAACTAAGGCGATATCCGAAGTAATGCTGTCTCCTCCTAATGGAATAGTATCTGTGTAAAGGAAACCGTTTCCTTCGAAAATACCAATATCTGTATTCCCTGCCCCAATATCTAAAAGCATAATGTTATCATTCATTTCATTATTGTCTAACATGACATTTCTTTCTGCTAAACTAACTGGTACAAAACCATCAATTTCCATTCCTGCTTTTCGGAAAATAGAAACCATTTGCTTTACATATTCTTTATCTGCTAAAATAACTTGTGCATTTAAGGTAAAGTTAGCACTTAAATTTCCTACTGGATCTGTGGTTATCTTTCCATCTTCTAAAATAAATTTATCTGTTACAATATCAATGATAGTTTTTCCTTCTGGAATTTCGATATCTTTCACTTGCATAATACTAGAGGATACGTCTTTTGTAGATATTCCTGCATATTTATCTTTTGCTTCTCTTGCAATACTATTTTGTACAATCGTTACATATTTTCCGGGAATCGTTACATAGGCTGAATGAATTTTCAAATCGGTTTCTTTTTCTGCTTCTTGCATAACTTTATTTAGAGATAGCGCAATATCATCTTCGTCTATTATTTTTGTTTTTTTGATTCCGTTACACTTATGGCTTGTATTGCAAATAATTTCAATTTGATTAAAATTATTGACCTCGCCCACCACTAGGCTTACCTTAGAAGTACCG
>CANRFE010000120.1 GCA_947629805.1 uncultured Clostridia bacterium
ATTTAAGAGAACAAATATTTTTTAGTTGGGACATTTTCTCATTTCTTTACTTAAGACATTATCACATTTCTTTCATATATTTCGTATAAAAAATGAAAAATCAGTTGCAAAAAAGAAAAAAATAGAGTATAATAAAGTACATAGGAAAAACAAAGAAAAAGAGGAGTATGTTTGAACTAGCTAGAAAGAGAAAAGAAGTAGAAGGCTGTGAGCTTCTTATAGAATAGCAAACAGAAGGTAGCTTTAGAGTTGGTATAGAGAAAAAACAAAGTAACTATATTCGCCTTGCTAGCGTTACAAAGCAAAATAAGCTAATAAATAGAAAATATCTAGTCTATCTATTTATTCACTTAAGGTGGTACCGTGAGAAAAATATGCTCGCCCTTAGTAACAAGAGGCGAGTTTTTTTGTGTCTCAAAAGGGACGTTTTCTAAAGGGGTATCTGTCCCTTTTGCGACATTGAGAAAATAAAAAAGTACCATTAGGGACAGATGCTCCTTTAGAAAACGTCCCTTTTGAGGCATAAGGAGGAAGTGTATGAGTAAAAAACACCAATTAGAAGGAAAATATAATCCAAAAGATTTTGAAGAAAAGTGGTATCAGGAATGGGAACAAAAAGGTTATTTTAAGCCATCGGGAGATAAAACGAAAAAACCTTATACAATTGTTATTCCACCCCCAAACATTACAGGAAAATTGCACATGGGACATGCATTAGATGAAACCGTTCAAGATATTTTAATTCGTTACAAAAGAATGCAAGGGTATAATGCTTTGTGGGTTCCAGGAACAGACCACGCTGCTATTGCAACAGAGGCAAAAATTGTGGCAAAAATGAAAGAGGCAGGCATTACCAAAGAGGACATAGGAAGAGAAGGCTTTTTAGAAAGAGCATGGGACTGGAAAAAAGAGTATGGTGGAGCCATTGTAAATCAAATTAAAAAACTAGGTTGTTCTTGTGATTGGACCAAAGAACGCTTTACCATGGACGAAGGTTTATCCAAAGCAGTACAACAAGTGTTTATTAACCTTTATAAAGAAGGTTTAATTTATAGAGGAAAAAGAATGATTAACTGGTGTCCTTGTTGTAATACTTCTATTTCCGATGCCGAAGTAGAATACGAAGAAGAACCAACGCATTTATGGCACATTCGTTATAAAGTAAAAGACGAAGATAGATACATTATTGTAGCAACTACAAGACCAGAAACCATGTTGGGAGATACTGGTGTTGCTGTTCACCCAGAAGATGAACGATACACCGATTTAGTAGGAAAAACGGTTATTCTTCCTATTATGAATAAAGAAATTCCAATTATTGCAGATGAATTTGTAGAAAGAGAATTTGGTACAGGTGCCGTTAAACTAACACCAGCACATGATCCAAACGACTACCAGGCAGCTCAAAAACATAACCTAGAAATCATTGAAGTATTTGACGAAAACTTCAAAATGGGAAACTTAGTAGAAGAATATAAAGGGATGGACCTATACGAAGCAAGACAAAAAATAGTAGAAAAGCTAGAAGAAATAGGTGCTTTAGTAAAAATAGAAGACTATACCCATAATGTAGGAAAATGTTACAGATGCCATAGTACCATTGAACCTAAAATTTCAGAGCAGTGGTTTGTAAAAATGGAACCTTTAGCAAAACCTGCTAATGAAGCCGTAAGAGAAGGAAAGGTTCGCTTTGTTCCTGCAAAATACGAAAAAACCTACTTTGCTTGGATGGATAATGTAAAAGACTGGTGTATTTCAAGGCAATTATGGTGGGGACACAGAATTCCAGCATACTATTGTGAAGATTGTCACGAAATGATGGTAGAAGAACAAATGCCACAAAAGTGTTACAAATGTGGAAGTACGCACCTTCACCAAGACGAAGACACACTAGACACTTGGTTTAGTTCTGCTTTATGGCCATTTTCTACTTTAGGCTGGCCAGAACAAACAGAAGACTTAAAGTATTTTTACCCAACTTCTACCTTAGTTACAGGGTACGATATTATTTTCTTCTGGGTAGCTAGAATGATTTTCTCTGGCATTAAGCATACAGGCGAAGTTCCATTTCATGATGTACTTATTCATGGAATTGTACGCGATAGTCAAGGAAGAAAAATGTCTAAGAGTTTAGGAAACGGAATTGACCCATTAGAAATCATTAACCAATATGGAACCGATGCTTTGCGTTTCTCTTTAATATATGGAATTTCTGCAGGAAACGATATTCGCTATATGCCAGAAAAACTAGAACTTGCTTCAAACTTTGCTAACAAATTGTGGAATGCTTCTAAATTTGTATTGGGCAATATAGAAGGAAAAGTAGAAGAAAGTACCCTATGCAACGAAGAATTACCAAACAATTTAGCCTATGAAGACAAATGGATTTTAGCTAAATTAAATCGTATTAGCAAAGAAATTACCAATAATTTAGAAAAATATGATATGGGAGTTGCTCTTCAAAAAGTATACGATTTTATTTGGAATGAGTTTTGCGATTGGTATATTGAAATGGTAAAACCACGTCTTTATGATGAAAAAGCAACCAACAAAGAGGCATGCTTATGGACCTTAAATCAAGTTTTAATCAATGCTTTGAAACTATTACATCCCGTTATGCCATTTATGAGTGAAGAAATTTTCCAAAAACTATATCATAAAGAAGGCAGTATTATGATGGCAAAATGGCCAGAATATAAGAAAGAATGGAATTTTGTAAAAGAAGAAAAACAAATAGAACAACTAAAAGAAATTATTGTAGGAATTCGAAACTTAAGAACTACGCAAAACATCCATCCTTCGAAAAAATCGAGTTTAATTTTTATTACAAAAGAATTGACAAATATGCTAGAAGAAGCAAATGCAATGATACAAAAACTAGGTTTTGCAAACAAAATAGAAATAAAAACAGAAAAAGAAAAGGTGCCAGAAAATGCTACTTCTATTCGAACAGAGCAAATGGAAGTTATTCTTCCACTTGGTGATTTAATTGATAAAGAAGCAGAAAAAGGAAGGTTAGAAGAAGAAATGAAAAAATTAGAAGCAGAAGTACAAAGAGCACAAAAAATGCTTTCTAACCAAGGATTTTTGAATAAGGCACCAGCAGAAAAAATAGAAGAAGAAAAGAAAAAATTAGAAAAATACCAAGATTTGTTACAAAAAGCAAAAGAAAGTTTCGAAATATTAAAATAAAAAAAGAAAACAGACTGTGAAAGTTTTACAGTCTGTGTTTTTTGTATGGTAAGGTAAGAAGAAAAAATATTGTTCCTAAAATTCAGTATTAATTTTTTGTAAACAATCTTCTAAATTAGCATGTAAAAGAACACGGTTAGAGTCAATTTCTAGACCAATGCTTTGGTACCACGGAAGAAAAGGGCTACCATCATGGGAGGTAACCGTAGCTTCTATAGCAGAAGCATGGTATTTTGCAATAGCAAGTTCAAAGTGATTGGTTAATAATTGTTTCCCAATATTTTGTCCTCTAAAATCTTCGGATACTAATAATTCCATTTGCGTTAAATGCATACCATCAAAACTTGGCTTTAAAATAGACATAATAGCTCCTATAGGAAGTTGTTCATCGTATGCCACAAGAAATAAGTCAGGTTGATATTGGTAGTAATATTCTAAATAAGCAAGAGAAGTCGCATACGTCCAGTTTTCTTCTGGTTTGGCGTCTAAATATGTAATTTGATAA
>CANRFE010000121.1 GCA_947629805.1 uncultured Clostridia bacterium
CAGGTTGGATAGCAGGATACTATAGTGGTAAAACATATGTAAAATAGCCAAAATCTAAGAGCCGAAGCTCTTATTCGGTGGTTATTTATGGAGAGGTTGAGAATTTTTCCTATTATTAGGATAAATCTCAACTTTTCGTTTAGTGGATTGATAACTAAACGAATATTTACTTTTTGAGCAAATATGTATTAGAATACCCATTCCGACCGAACGAAAATACCTACGCCAATCAACCAGCTTAAAATAGAATTAAGCATAGTAGATACCTCCTTCTTTTGTATTTTGCACCAAACATCTTGAAAGAAGTTAGGTGCATAAATTAACAGTTGATGTGCAATCATTAATTTATGCACCCAACTTGAAGGAGTCAAATAACCAAAATAATTATATACTTTTTTAGTATTTAAAGTCAATAAAAATCGAAAAATGGAATAATTTTTTAGAAGAACTTATCGAATATGATAAGCTCTTTTTTTACGCCATCAATATACTAGGTATTTGATATATATTACTGCTTTCTTTAGATTGCATGTGATCTCCTTTTTAAAATTTGAACAAAGCCTTCCTAGTGGGCTTAGTAATATTATAAGATAGTATGTAGGATATTTAAAAATTTAAGCAATGGAAGCATAAGGTTGAAATACTAATTCCATCACAGGGAAGAAAAGTATTAGTCTTCCAAGAGATTCGGCAAATTATTGCTAAAGGTTATAGGCTGTGATGACACCAGTAATCCAAATGACATGAGATAGCGTCTTGTGTAATCCGAAATATCTTACATAGTGTCTTATAAGAAAAGGAGCTAAATATGATATGTATAAAAGACGAAAATAAAATATGTAATGATACCAATAAAAAATGTAAAACTTGTACTTTAGATAATATAAGAGAAGCATATAACTTAACAGATTATTGGAATGAAAGAACAGAAAAAGAAAAAAGAGAAGAATTTGAAAGGCAGATTCCAGAAGAATGTAAGAAATGTACTTTATTGGAAAAAGATATAATACATAAAAAATTGAAATGTTTATATAGAAGTAAAAATAGATGTATATTAGAACCATATATAGGAGGCAATATATGAGAAAATGGACTAAACAAACAGCAGAACAATACATAAAGAAAGCTAAAGAAAAAGGACTAACATATTGGAGTGCTAAAGATTATTTAAAGCATCATAAGACTATGAGTTCAATATTATAGGAGAAAATAATGGTTAATATATTATTAAATTTATTATGTATTTGTGGAATTATAATATTATCTGTAATAATTATAAGTCTATGTATATTAGGATTTTATATAATTTATTGTTTTTTGAAAAAACTGGAAGAGGAACTGAATAAAAAGTAGGTGGAGGAGATGGCTAAATCAAAATGGGAACAGGTTAAAGATAAATTAATTCTTGTAGAAGGTTGGGCTAGAGATGGTTTAACAAATAAAGAAATAGCAACAAATTTAGGAATTGGAGAAACAACATTCTATAAAATAATAAAAGAACATCCTGAAGTTTCCGAAGTCCTAAAAAAAGGAAAAGAGGTTATTGATTATCAAGTAGAAAATGCATTATTAAATAATGCATTAAATGGAAATACAACAGCACAGATATTTTGGTTAAAAAATAGAAAGCCAGAAAAATGGAAAGATAAAGTTGATGTTGAAAATAAGCAAGATACAGAAACATTACAAAAGTTAGATGAGGTACTAAAAGGATTAGGCGGTGTTGTCTAATGTTTTCACAAAAGCAAAGAGAATTCTTAGATAATGCTAATAGACGATGGAACATTAAGTATGGAGCAACAAGAAGCGGAAAAACATATTTAGACTATTATGTAATACCTAAACGAATAAGAAGTGTTATAGATAAGCCTGGGTTAGTAGTTATTTTAGGAAATACTAAAGGAACACTACAAAGAAATGTAATAGAGCCGTTACAAGATATATGGGGTACAAAGTTAGTATCCGATATAAGTTCAGATAATACGGCTTTTTTATTTGGGCAAAAATGTTATTGTCTTGGTGCTGATAATGCTAAACATATAAACAAAATAAGAGGACCTAGCTTTAAATATTGTTACGGCGATGAAGTTGCAACTTGGAATCAAGGTGTTTTTGAAATGTTAAAATCGAGACTTGATAAATCATACAGCAAATTTGATGGGACTTGCAATCCAGAAGGACCCAATCATTGGTTTAAAAAGTTTCTAGATGGAAATTCTGATATATACCAGCAAAAGTATACATTGTATGATAATCCATTTTTAGCAAAAGAAGTATTGCAAGCATTAGAAACAGATTATAAAGGAACAGTATTCTTTGATAGATATATATTAGGAGAATGGAAGGCAGCAGAAGGCATTATATACAGATTATTTGCAGACCAAACAGAGGAATTTTTAGTTGATTATATAAAAGAAAAGCTAATGCTTGTAACAATAGGAATAGATTATGGAGCAGGAAAAAGCAAAATAAAGTTTGTTGCAACAGGAATAACATATAACTTCCAAATGGTTTATGGGCTAGATGAAATGGATTTGACGGGGATATATGATCCAGAGCAAATATATGAAAAGTTTATAGAATTTTATAAAAGAGTATATGAAGAATTTGATATGTGTCAATATGCATTTGCAGATTATGGTGCTTTAGGTAATGTAATTACTTTAGGGTTGATAAGAAAATGTCAAAAAGAAAAATTACCAGTAGAAATAGTTGATTGCTCTAAAGGAAAAATAAATGACAGAATTTTCTTGAGCAGTACATTAATGGCACAAAAAAGATTAAAAATACTAAGAAAGAATCAAATATTAACAAAAGCATTTCAAGATGCATTATGGAATGACAAAAAGCCTGATGAAAGATTAGATGATGGAACAACAGATATAGACAGTTTGGATGCTTTTGAATATTCGATAAATAGTTTTTACGAAAATTTAATAAATGCTAGGAGATAAAATATGAATTTACAACAATTTTTTCAAAAACAGGGATATGATATTTCTGAAAAGTTAAATTGGAATAAATATATAGAACTATGGGATAGTTGGTATAAAGGAAAAGTAAGAAAATTTCATACATATTATATATATAATGGACAAGCTAAAGTTAAAATGGAAAAGAAATCTTTACAAGGAGCTAAAAAAGTTAGTGAAGATTGGGCAGATTTATTATTTAATGAAAAAGTTGTTATAAAACTTAAAGCGGATAAGGATACAAAACAGATAAAAAAAATAATAAAAGCACTTAACTTTTTAACAATAGTAAATCAAGGAATAGAAAGAACTTTTGCATTAGGCACGGGAGCTTTTGTTATATCAGTACAAGATATAAAATATAACGAAATAAATAACATATATGATGTAACAGAAGCAAAAACAAAATTTGAATTTGTAGATTGCAAAAAGATTTTTCCATTAACGTGGGAAGGCAATGAGATTACAGAATGTGCATTTGTAACACTTAAAACTATAAAAGGTCAACAATATGTATACATAGCAATGCATGTACTTAATGATAATGGCAATTATGTTATAAAAAATTTCATGTTTAAAGGTAAATATAGTAATTTTGTTGAAGATAGTTCAACAGAGGGATTTATAAATGAATTTGATACAAAAAGTAAT
>CANRFE010000122.1 GCA_947629805.1 uncultured Clostridia bacterium
CTAGCTTCAAATAATTCCTCTACTCTAGGAAGACCTTGTGTAATATCTGCAACACCTGCAACACCACCAGAGTGAATTGTTCTCATTGTAAGTTGTGTACCAGGTTCACCAATAGATTGTGCAGCAATAATACCAACCGTTTCTCCAATATTTACTTCTTCACGACTAGCTAGACCCATACCATAACATTTTGAACATACTCCATTTTTAGTTCTACAACCAAATACGGAACGTACTCTTACTTCTTCAATGCCTGCTTCTACAATTTTATCTGCTATTTTATCCGTAATCATAGTATTGGTATCCACAATTACTTCTTTTGTTTGTGGATTGATAATGTCTTCTAATGGATAACGTCCAATTAATCTTTCTTGCAAACTTTCAATTACTTGGTTTCCATCTTTTATTGCAGATAAAGTAATTCCATCATGACTTCCACAATCATGCTCTCTTACAATAATATCTTGTGAAACATCAACTAATCTTCTTGTTAAGTATCCTGAGTCGGCTGTTCTTAATGCAGTATCAGATAAACCTTTACGAGCACCATGTGCAGAAATGAAATATTCTAGTGCATCTAGTCCTTCACGGAAAGAAGAACGAATTGGAATTTCAACTGTTTTACCAGTTGTACTTGCCATAAGTCCACGCATACCTGCAATTTGTTTTAATTGGTCTAAGTTACCACGCGCACCGGAATCAGACATCATAAATACTGGGTTTAAAGCAGTAAAGTTCTCTTTCATGGCATCTTTTACCTGATCTGTTGCTTCTTCCCATATTTTAATAACAGATTGATAACGCTCTTCTTCGGTAATTAAACCACGTCTATATTGTTTTAAAACATTGTCTACTTGTTCTTGCGCTTTTTCTAGAATTTCTTTCTTTTCTTCTGGTACTTTTACATCTTCAATAGAAACGGTAATACCACCTGTAGTAGAATATTTGAAACCAGTTGCTTTAATATAATCTAGTAATTCAGCAGAACGACTTAAACCATATTGATTAATACTTTTTTCTACAATTTTTCCTAATTTTTTCTTATTCACTACAAAATTAATTTCTGGTTCAAATTCATTTTCTGGATTGGTTCTATCAACAAACCCTAAATCTTGTGGAATTCCTTTATTATAAATAATTCTACCTACTGTTGTTTCTACTTTTTTATGTTTTTCGTTTCCTTCTTCGTCTTTTTTGCTCATACGAACGCTAATTTTAGCATGCATTCCCACTTCTTTATTTTCGTAAGCAATAATAGCTTCTTCTGGAGAGGAGAAGTAATTTCCTTCTCCTTTTTCCCCTTCTACTTCCATGGTTAAGTAGTAACTTCCTAAAATCATATCTTGTGTAGGAACGGTTACTGGCTTACCATCTTGTGGTTTTAGAAGGTTATTAACCGATAGCATTAAATACCTTGCTTCTGCTTGTGCCTCTGGGGATAGTGGAACGTGAACTGCCATTTGGTCACCATCAAAGTCCGCATTAAATGCTGTACATACTAATGGATGTAACTTAATAGCTCTACCTTCTACTAAAACTGGTTCAAATGCTTGAATACCAAGTCTATGTAGTGTTGGTGCACGGTTTAGCATAACAGGATGATCTTTAATAACATCTTCTAGAATATCCCATACTTCTGGGCGTAATCTTTCTACCATTCTCTTAGCATTTTTAATATTATGAGCTATTCCTCTTCCCACTAATTCTTTCATAACAAATGGTTTGAATAGTTCTACTGCCATTTCTTTTGGAAGACCACATTGGTATAATTTTAATTCTGGTCCTACTACAATAACGGAACGTCCAGAATAGTCAACACGTTTTCCAAGTAAGTTTTGACGGAAACGTCCTTGTTTTCCCTTTAACATATCAGATAGAGATTTTAAAGGTCTATTTCCAGCACCTGTTACTGGACGACCACGTCTTGAATTGTCTATTAAAGCATCTACTGATTCTTGAAGCATTCTTTTTTCGTTTCTTTTTATAATTTCTGGTGCTCCAAGTTCAATTAATCTTTTTAAACGATTGTTTCTGTTAATAACTCTTCTATATAAGTCATTTAAGTCAGATGTTGCAAATCTACCACCATCTAATTGTACCATTGGTCTTAATTCTGGTGGAATAACAGGAATTACATTCATAACCATCCATTCTGGGCGATTTCCAGATAATCGGAAGGATTCTACAGTATCTAGTCTTTTAATTAATTTTGCTTTCTTTTGCTCACTTGCTCCCTCTAATTCTTTTTTCAATTTTGCAGATAATTTGTCTAAATCTATTTCTTTTAATAATTTTTCTAATGCTTCTGCTCCCATTTCTGCTTTGAAACTTCCAGGTCCGTATTTTTCTACTGCCTCATGGTATTCTTTTTCTGTTAATACTTGGCATTTCATTAGGCCAGAAGTTCCTTTGTCAATAACAATATAAGATGCAAAGTAAACAATTTTTTCTAAGTTTCTTGGTGAAATATCTAACATTAAAGCAATTCTACTTGGGATTCCTTTAAAATACCAAATATGTGCAACTGGTGCTGCAAGCTCAATGTGTCCCATTCTTTCACGTCTTACTTTTGATTTTGTTACTTCTACTCCACAACGGTCACAGACAATGCCTTTGTATCTTACTCTTTTATATTTTCCACAATGACATTCCCAGTCTTTTGTTGGTCCAAATATTCTTTCACAGAATAAACCATCTTTTTCTGGCTTTAACGTTCTATAGTTAATGGTTTCTGGCTTTTTTACTTCTCCTTTTGACCATTCTCTAATTTTTTCATCAGATGCTAAGCCAATTTTAATTTTATCAAACATTTCTAATTCGTCCATTTAAATTAGAAGCCCCCTTTTCTAATTTTTGGGTAATTACAAAGTTTTTATAAAAGACTAACCCCTGTTCTTGCAAACTTTTTACGTCGCTTCTTAAAAACTTTGTAATTTATTCAATTAATTTTCTGTTTTTATTCTAATCCATCGTTATCTAAATTATCTTCTGCTAAATCTGTATCAAAAATAGAATCTTCTCCTTCGTCATCTAGCCCTGCAAATAATTCGTCTTCTTCGTCTGTGTCTAGAAGCATTTCTTCGGTATCTTCATCTGCATCAATGTAGCTATCTTCTAATTCGCTTTCATCTAACATACTTTCTCCTACTTTTGCTTCTTCGTAGTCAATCCCTTCTTCAATATGTTCTTTTAATTCTAATTCTTCATTATTTTCTGAATATAGACGAACATCTAATCCTAAAGATTGAAGTTCTTTTATTAATACTTTGAAAGATTCTGGAACACCTGGTTCTGGAACGTTTTCTCCTTTTACAATAGATTCATACGTTTTTACACGTCCTACTACGTCATCTGATTTTACAGTAAGCATCTCTTGTAATGTATAGGCTGCACCATACGCCTCCAATGCCCAAACTTCCATTTCTCCAAAACGTTGTCCACCAAATTGTGCTTTTCCTCCTAAAGGTTGTTGGGTAACAAGTGAGTATGGTCCAGTAGAACGAGCATGAATTTTATC
>CANRFE010000123.1 GCA_947629805.1 uncultured Clostridia bacterium
AAACTAAATTCAAGCTAATCCCTGCTAAAATAATTAAAATAATAATTGTTATAACTAAGCTCACTAAAGTAATTCCTTTATTTTTCATTTTTCTTTTGCTCCTTCTATTTTTTGTTTTATTATACTTTTTCGTATTTTACAAAACAAGAAAATAGAAGTATTTTAGTGCTTACTTTTTTACATAATATGATTCCTTTAAAAGAAAAAAACTTTCCTTTTTATTTCTAAAAAAGAAAGATTTTCCTATTTTAATCTATTTTTTCAAACATATCTTTTCCTACTCCACATAGTGGGCAAACCCAATCTTCTGGAATATCTTCAAATTTTGTTCCAGGTGCAATTCCCCCATCTGGATCTCCAATTTCTGGGTCATATATGTATCCACATGCTACACATTTATACATACCTTTTTCACCTTCTTTCATTTTGAAAAATTCTTTATATCCTATACAAATAACTGCTATTACCATTAAGGCAAAAGAAATTGCCTTCCATATATCACTCTCAAATAGAATAACAGCGAACATACCACATGCTACGCTAATTCCGTATAATAATAATACTGCTTCTTTTTGTGTTAACCCTTTTTCTATTAATTTATGATGTAAATGCCCTTTATCTGCTTGTAATACAGCCTTTAAGGATTTTCCTTTAATTAATCTTCTAACAATGGCAGATAGTGTATCAAAAATAGGAAGTCCTAAGACAATAATAGGAAGTACTACAACAAAAGCAGTTGCTGTTTTTGCAATTCCTAAAATAGAAACAATGGATAAAGTGTAACCTATAAAGTTTGAGCCCATATCCCCAATAAACGTTTTTGCTGGGTTAAAATTAAACGGTAAAAAACCTACTAATGCTCCTACTAATGCTGTAATAATAATAATGGCAATAAAAGGAGAAGCATTTAAGGCAAATATAATTAATAAGGAAATACAAGAAATAATGGAAATTCCTGTTGATAACCCGTCCAAACCATCAATTAAATTAATCGCATTGGTAATTCCTACAATCCAACCCATTGTTAAAATAATGGAAAATAACTGATTAATATTTAACATGATATTTTCCGTAGAAAATGGAAGAGAAAAATAATCAATACGAATACCACTAAATACAACAATTCCTGCTGCTATCATTTGTCCTGTTAATTTTGTAAGTGGATGTATCCCTTTTATATCATCAAAAAAACAAAAAATGCTTAAAACTATCATTCCACCTAAAAAGCCAAGCAATTTTAGAAAATACTTTTCAGGACCAAATAGATTTACATTTCCCTCTAAAGACGAGGTTACAAGTAAATAACTAGTAGATAGCAAAAATGCAATAATAATAGCAGGCCCTCCAAATTTTGGCATTGCTTTTTTATGCATTCTTCTTCCATCTTTTGGTATATCTACTGCTCCTATTTTTTTTGCTATTTTTATTGTATATGGTGTTAATACAAACGAAGTAATAAAAGCAAGTAAAAAGGCTATTGCAATATCTCCCCACATAAGTTCTGCCTCCTATTGTTCTTTACTATATCATACTTCTAAATATATTACAATGTTTTTTTAGAAAAGCTTGTTTATTGCAACTTATATTCTTTTTCTAATTTAACATCTGTATATAATTTACTAATCATAGCTAATTGTTTTTTATTTTCCTGTGCTATTTGAAAAGAATATAATTTTTTAGCTGGTGCCATAGTAATATACAAAATGGCTTTTTTGGTGGATTCCGATAGCTGTATAGCTCCTGTATCTTGCTTTCCACAATTTTCACATTTCAGTCCATTATCTTTTAGGCTAAAATAATTTAAATTTTCCTGTGTGTTGCATTGTACACATTTGTCAACAATTGGTGTAAAACCTAACAAACATAATAAACGCAACTTAAAAATAGAAAGTACAAACTCTAAATCTATATCTGTTTGTGAAATCACATACAAAGTGTTTAAGTATAATTGTAATATTTTATATGTATTTTGATTTTCGTAGGTTACATCTTGTATGATTTTCGTAATATGAGAAGCATACTGTAATTTTTCTAAATCGGTTCGAATAGGATAAAAAATTTCTATTGTTTCACAGGAATTGAGTGTATAGGTATTGGTACCCTTAAATAACATATATTCTCCAAAGCACAAAAATTGAGTGCCTGCCATGAGTTGACTTTTCGGTCTTCTTGCACCTCTGGCAGAACATCCAATTTTTCCATTGGGGGTTAATATAGTTACCATTTTATCAAAGTCCCCCATGTTATTTTCTGCTATAATAATTCCTTTCGTTTTTATTGCTCCCATTCTCTACTCCATTTTATTTTGTATCTATTCCCATATTTTCTCCTAAATTTGGTTTTTTCTTTTCTTCTGTTCGCAATAAGTTTTGTTCCATTTGCTTTTCCATATTTTCTACTTCTACAAATTCTAAATAGGAATTAATGTCTCCTGTGTTTTTAAAAGCATTCCATGCTAATTGTTTTATCATAAGCTTTTCCTCTCTTTCCTATGTTTTGAAAATTCTTCTTTTCTTTTATCTTTTCCTTTTTCTTTCATTTTATACTTGGAAAGTTATGGTTTTCCGAATCACTTATTTTATTTGGAATTTTTTTACAATTGTTTCTTGATTTAACCAATCTTCTTTTACTTTTACCCATATTTTTAAATTGATTTTTGTGTCTAACATATTTTCTAAATCTTGTCTTGCATAGCTACCTATTTTTTTCAACATGCTACCACTTTTTCCAATAATAATTCCTTTATGAGATTCTCTTAAACAATAAATCGTAGCCTCTATATCATAAATATCTTGTTTATTTTTTGTTTTTCTTTTTTTTACTTTTTCTGTTTCCACATAAATACCATGTGGAACTTCTTCCTGTAGTAATTTTAATGCTTTTTCTCTTATAATTTCTTCTATTAGCTGCCTTGTTGTTTGATCTGTATATTCTTGTATATCATAATAAGCAGGCCCTTCTTTTAAATTGTTTTCTATTTCTTCTAATAAAATTTCTAGGTTTTCTTTTTTGGTAGCAGAAATTGGTACTACTGCTGTAAAGTTATATTCCTTTTGGTACAAGTTAATTAAATGTAATAACTCTTCTTTTTTTGTTACTAAATCAATTTTATTTAATACTAAAATGGTTTTTTTATTTGTTTCTTTTATTTTTTCTAATATTTTGCTATCTCCTTTTCCCATTTCTGTTGAAGTAGCATCTATTATAAAAAGAATAATATCTATATCATGAAGAAAAGTAAAAGCTGTATCTACCATAGTTTCACTTAATTTTGATTTTGGTTTATGAATACCTGGCGTGTCAATAAAAATAATTTGAGAATGTTCTCTATTTACTATTCCTTTAATTGCCGTTCTTGTTGTTTGCACTTTATTGGCAACAGCTGCTACTTTTTCTCCTACTAAATTGTTTAAAAGAGTAGATTTTCCTACGTTGG
>CANRFE010000124.1 GCA_947629805.1 uncultured Clostridia bacterium
TGGAGCGGAAAACGGGGCTCAAACCCGCGACCTCTGCCTTGGCAAGGCAGCGCTCTATCAACTGAGCTATTTCCGCGTATGCTTTTGATAAGCATATCTATCATAGCAAAATTCTCATGAAAAGTCAATAGTTCCAAAAACTTTTTCTCTTTTTCCATTTTTATACCCATTGTCCTGTTCCTAAAATATGGAAAAATTCTAGCAAATAAGAGAACACATCTTTCTTTTGTATTACTTTACTACTTATTATATCTACTATTTCAATAATTTCTTCTTGTTTTTTCACTACTATATTTCCTATTTTTGTTCCTTTTTCTAATGGTGCTTCATATTGATAAATTGCATTTATTTCAATATGAATATCTTCTTCCCCTTTTTTTATTGGAATTGTTTTTCTTTGTATTTCTGATAATTGTAGTTCTAATTCTTCTTTTGCTTTTTCTATATATATGCGCTTTTGATTCATTTGTTTCCAATTTTCATATTCTTGCTTTATCTTTTCCTCTAAATTCATTCTTGTATAATTTTCAAAAGCATATTCTATTAGTTTACTGCTATCTAAAGTTCTTTGTTTTTTGGTATCACATCCAAGTACTACCGTAATAATCTGATTTGAATTTCTTGTGCAAGACGTAACTAAGCATCTTCCTGCTCCATTCGTAAACCCCGTTTTTACTCCGTCTACTCCTGGCATATATCCTAAGAGCTCATTGGTGTTTGAAATATTTCTACTAACTCCATTTATCATAATATTTATATTTTGGGTATTTACTATTTTACGAAACATTGCATTATTTAACGCATAATCGGTAAGGACTGCTAATTCGTATGCAGTCGTATAATGATTTGCATCATCTAACCCATGTGGTGTAACAAAATGTGTGTTTTTTAAGCCTAGTTCTTCGGCCTTTTTATTCATAAGATTTGCGAAGCCTTCTATACTTCCTCCTACCTGTTGTGCTAATGCCACAGCTGCATCATTTCCGTGAACGTAGCATTAAACCATATAATAAATCTTGAACACTAATTTTATCACCGGCTTGTATTTTTAATCTTGATCCACCAGTTCCTGCTGCTTTTTGCGAAATAGTTACAACATCTAATAAGTTACTATTCTCTAGCACCACAATCGCTGTCATTATTTTAGTAGTGGATGCCATAGGTCTTTTTTCTGTTTCTTTTTTTCCCCACATTACTTGCTTTGTGCTTCTATCATAAATAACAGCTGCCCTTGCATTTAGGTTTGGTTCTTGTACGGGTTGTGCTGCTGATTGTATAAGCAATTCTTGCACTTCTTCTTGTTTTAATTCTTCCTCTTCTTGGTCATCGGCCTTAACCGGGCTAGTTAGGCATAATAATAAAATTATTACAAAAAGAAATGTTTTCTTTTTTAACATAAAAAAATCACCTTTTATAATGTATTCGTTTCGGTGATTTTTATGCTTCTTAATATCTACTATTTCTCTCGTGTCCAAGCTCTTCTTCTAATTCTTCGGTTACCATTTCAATGATTTCTTTTGTTTCTTTTTGCGGATTTTCTTTCCTTTTTTCTTGAAATAACTCTTTGGCTCTATCTGCATTTGGCTCTCCTTCTCTATAATACCCCCATTTTACCGCTAAAGCATTATAATCTACTTTATCATGAACATGCGATTTTGTATTTAGCTCTCCATCTATGTCTTTTATTTCCATTTTATCATCGTCAATAATTCTTCCTGTATCATCTTCATGCGACTTTGCCTCTTGATAACCTTCTTCTACACTTCTATATCCGTCTTCATATTCTCCTGCTAAGTCCCTTTCTTCCTTTTTTATCTCCCATACATTATCGGTTTCTAGCTCTCTATCTAAACTTTTATTTCCTTCTATTCCTTTCCCACCTATAGTTTTGCGAGGAGAATGATATACTTTTATTTCGCCATATTTTCCGTTCTTTACTGCTAAGGTTCCTTCCCCTAATTGAAATCTAGATAAGACATCGTCTTTACTTACTTTTCCTTGTTGGCTTACTTGGTAGTTTAGTTCTCTTGGATTGTTCCCTTCCGTGTGGTCTTGTTGTATGTCTAATGGTACCACACTTCCGTCTTTCGCAATGGCAACAAAAGAATATCTCGTTGTATTTACTTTTGCTTTGTTTCCTTTTTCATCCAATAAATGATTTCTTTCATTTGATTCAATGATTCCTACTTTTATAAATTCCTTTCCTTCTACTTTTGGAAGTTTTCCATTATCTTTTAGAAGTTTTCCTAATGTTTTCATATCCGTTACTTTGTCTTTTGTGTCCATTTCTTGTTTTATATTTACATCTTTTGTATTCGAAATTTCTTCCTTTTCCTTTTTGGCCACTTGTTTTTCTACATTTTTCTTTATTATTTCTTCATTTCTTTTTTGTTGCCCTACTACCTTTTGTTTCAAATCCAAAGTAGCAATTCTTGTAATTTTTTCATTCTTTTCTAGTCCCAATGCTTTTTCTATTCTACTTTTTTCTTTTTCTTGTTCTTGTCTTAACGAAATTTCTTTTTTTGTTAAATCAATGGATTGTATTACATCTTTTATTTGGCTTTCTAATTGATTTTCGATGGTATTTTCACGAAATAAAATATTGTTTCCCTTTAACTTTCTGGTATATGTTCCTATTAGTGTTGTTCCTAAGTAATAATTGCCTTTATCTCCTAAATCTACAAAATAAAGTCCTTCTACCTTTCCTTTTATTTTTAAGCGTTCCATCAAATAAATATCTTTTATTTGGTCATATTCTTCTTGTTGCCTTAAACTTTTATCTATTTTTCTTATTTCGTTTTCAAATTTGCGGTTACTAAGAAGAAAGCCTATTAAGCTTCCTTCCCTTTCTTCTAAAATGACACACTTTTCTATTAGTCCTACCAAATTTTCATCAAAAGAATCTCTTTCTTCTTCAATATATACATTGATATTTTCAAATAACATTTTAGCTAAATACCAGTTGTTTTTGGTTGCTAGTATTTTTACCTTTACTACTTTTCCTATATAATCTTTTATTTCCATGTTCTTCCTCACTTTTTATTTCACTGGAATCTATTTTATTTTTTAACAAAAAAGATAGATTTCCCTAATCTATCTTTTTGTTTTAATTTACAGCAAAAGACATAACAAAGTTTGTTCCTTCTAATAATTTTATTACTATATTAAATTCTATTGCATTAGGATTTTCTTTTGTTGTATCTGTTAACACTATTTTATAAGTATAGACATCTGGTATTTGATTACTATATTCCTTATATTCAACTGTATTATAACGAAATACTTTATTTTTTATATAATTTTCAAATTCTACTTGTGTTTTGAAATAGTTTTGTTTGAAGTTTTCATCCAATAAAGCATAAGCTGACGTATAATCTTGCGTATTAATCATTTCGAAGAATTTTTCTATG
>CANRFE010000125.1 GCA_947629805.1 uncultured Clostridia bacterium
ATTTGTGTTTGTGGCTTTATGTTGTTTTTTATAATATATTCTTGTATTGAATCAATCTCTCTTTGACTAACTGGAAGGAAATTCGTACAACAGTCTCCACATTTGCTACATTTACCATTGCAAGAGTTGTCCGTTATTTTAACATTTCCAGTTGCTATTGTTTGTATTATTTCTGGTATTGTTGTTTTAACTAGCATTTTCTATTTTCTCTCCTTCCTCAATTCCAATATGTCTCTTACATCAAAACATTGCTTACATCCTGTTTTTACATTTTCGTATAAGAAATTTGTATTGCTAACCCTTTTAACAAACCTATACGTCATAATTTTATGTATTTTTCCATCTTCTATCTCAATGTATTCAGGTATATTTACTGTTTTCATTTGTTCCTCCTTATACTTTTTTATGCTATTTTGAATGGTGGTAAAGGATAATCAGGACCTTTTGTAATATCGTAATATGGAACATTATTTTTTTCACACCATACACGTTCATTTATGTACCAGTAACATGAATTTAAGTTATAATTATTAAATGATTTTTGATTATCCATTATTTCACATTTTATCTCTGCTACGGTTGGTATATATACATTTGTTTTACTTAAAATTTCTATTGCTTCTAAAATATCTGTGCATTTATAATCTTTTAATTCTGTAAAATATGCTTTTAATATATTTCGCTTTTCTTTATCTTCTTTTTTATCTAAATACCCATATGTATTCGACAATTTTTCCATTATTTGGGTACAGTCTGCTTTACTTAACATCAGCTTTGCCCTCCTTCTCTTTTTATCAAATCATCATATATACTTCCCCAATCTGTATTTTTTGAAGTTTGCTTTGTATTTTTATTATATTTTTGATTTTCTTGCTCTGCATCAATTAGAGTTTTTATTCCTTTTTTATTCCAATTATTTAAAATCCCTTTAATGTATTGAATTGTTCTTTTATTTGCTTCTACTGCTATTTTCATTGCAAATATTATTAAATCACTCGGCATTTCTTTTGCATAATCTGATAATACTTCTAATCCATAACTTGTAAGCATTCCAATGTTATTATTATAAAAATTTATGATTTCTTGTAGACCGTCAACACAACTGTCGTCTACTACACTACTACTATTATTTTTTATATTCTTTATATTCTTTTCATTCTTGTCTGTGTCCCTTCTGCTGTCCCATTGGTTGTCCCTAGCTTGTCCTTCTTGCTGTTCTTTTGGTTGTTCGTTTTGCTGTTCCTTATTCTGATATACTTCCCAATTTTCAATGCTTATGTTTGTGTATTTTGCTGTTGCCTTTTTTGTTATCATCTTTTCATTTTCTAATATTGTTAAGAATCTTCTTACTGTTTTTCTGTCCCAATTCCATTTTCCTGCTAACTTTACTTCTGATGTTATAAAACTTCCTTTTTTCATATCGACTAATCGTCCATTTATAATAGTTTTTTCGTCTTTATGATTAGCCCTAAACAGTATGTCAATCCAAGCTTCAAATTTACTAAACTTTCTTTTTTCATTCCAAAGCCAATTTTCTTGTATTTTTCTATACAGTTTTATCCAACCTTCCATTCATTTAATTAACATCTCCTTATCATCTTCATATAACTTTATGATTTCATAAAATAAATATATTGCTACTTCCATTTCTACCTCTTTATTTGTATTAATGCGGGCTAGGATTTGCACCTAGCATGAACTTGTATAGTTGGGCAGTACCTCTTATGAGGAAGCAAGGATTTTTAACACTAGGTTATCACTATACATTTATTGGTAGAGGATTACTATCGCCTTTTTACCTGCCTTTTCCCTTTTTACTTATATCCTACTCACGTACCATTTCCTATACCTTAAATTAGCGTCTACTATTACCATTCAGCTATATCACACCTTATAATAACCATCTACCAATTTAAACAGCTTTATAATTAGCAATATTTTACGCCGTTTAGTTTTACCAACTCACGAATCAATCGCAAATTGTCTATTCCGCCACCGCATTGTTTTATAAAAAACTTTTTCCAATTAGTTTTATAAATTCTTCTCTTGTATGTGTTTTTTCAAATTCTTTTTGTGTATCTATTTTTAATTGATTGATTATTTCTTCATTTGAATGACACTCTCTGCATAATTTCTTAACGAATTTATTTAATATGCTTCTTTTTCTATTGCTACCACCATAGACTTCGTGAGGGTCTAAATGATTAAATTTTCTATGACAGTATTCACATTCTCCATACTTAATAATGTCTTTATCTCTTTGTCTTTCAAGTTTTACCAATTTCTTGCTTTTCTTTTTTAGCTGTTCAGTTTTCTGTTTAGCTTTTACTTTTTTGGGTTTAGGTACTGGGAGAAATTTATTACTTAAATCTGTTATTATCATTTTAATTCTCCTGTTTTTAATAGCTCTAAAGCTTGTTTTAATTCTTCTTTATCAAAATGTCCGAAATGACAATGTTCTTTTTTAATCTTCATAATTTTAGATAATTTATAATACAATTCATTTCTTTCCTTGCTATTTTTCCATAATTTATCAAATATGTTATGGCATTGTATTTTTAAATTTCTCATTTCTTTATTTGCTAAAACTCCTAATGCAATGTTAGTATTATTATGAACACCTGTATAAGCACCACACTTTTTGCACAAATAACATTTGCCATTTCCATATTCTTTGCCATATATTTCAGCGTTACTTGTATATTGAACTTTTCCTCCACAAAACGGACATTTCTGAGGATATTTTTCATACTTAATCATTTCCAACCCTCCAATAAGCTGTTAAGTTCCTCTTGTGTCTTTGTTTCAATACCTAGGCTTTTGGCTAATCCTACTATTAACTCAATCAATAAACTCATTTCTTTGCTGTCGTATGTACTTGAGCCATAATAGCAATGTACCTTTACGCATTTATCTTTTCTGCATACTTCTTGTATCAAAAATCCTAATCCTTGTTTCTCCCAAATTCTTTTAAAATTCTCAAATGCTTTTTCTTCTACTATCATTGGCTCAAATGTACCAATTTGTAATATTGCATCTTGGTATACTTTTTCTTTTGTAGTTGCTATTCCATCTTTGCTTAATTCTTTTGCAATCTTGTCACACAATACCCAACAATATGCATTTGCGTCTAAGCTTCTTTTATTTCTGTATTTCTTTATTTCAACATTTAGCTTATCTTCGTTTTTTAATTGTTCAATAGCATCTAATTCATCTATATTTAAAAGTAAGCTTATTTTCGGTTTTCTAGTTTTAAAGTCTATATTTATATCTGTTATTTCTCCTGTTGTTTGCATACTAACCACCTAACCTTTGCATTTCCATTTTTCTGCATATATTTCAAATAAATTGTATTGTTTTAGCCAGTTTTCAAATTTATGTAATATACT
>CANRFE010000126.1 GCA_947629805.1 uncultured Clostridia bacterium
ATACAATATGGAGTTCCTATTTCATCTTCTCTTCTATAACGTTTTCCAATAGAACCTGCTTCGTCATAATCGCACATAAATTTTTTCGATAGCTTTGTATACACTTCGTCTGCTTTTTCACTTAATTTTTTCGACAATGGTAACACAGCTACTTTGTAAGGTGCAAGTACAGGATGTAAATGCAATACAATTCTAGTATCCCCTTCTGCTATTTCTTGTTCTTCATAAGCATTACAAAGCATAGCCAAAAAGATTCTATCTACACCAACTGCTGGTTCTACACAATAAGGAACATATCTTTCGTTCGTTTCTGGATCTAAGTAAGTTAAATCTTCTTTGGATGCTTCCATGTGTCTAGATAAATCGTAGTCTGTTCTATCTGCAATACCCCATAATTCTCCCCAACCAAATGGAAAGAAAAATTCAATATCTGTAGTTCCTTTACTATAAAAAGAAAGTTCTTCTTTAGAATGTTCCCTTAATCTTAGGTTTTCTTCTTTTATTCCTAAACTTATAAGCCAATTTTTACAGAATGTTTTCCAATATGCATACCACTCTAAATCACTTCCCGGCTTACAGAAAAATTCTAATTCCATTTGCTCAAATTCTCTTGTTCTAAAGATAAAATTGCCAGGTGTAATTTCATTTCTAAAAGAACGGCCCATTTGTCCAATTCCCATTGGCATTCTTTTTCTAGTAGTACGAAGTACATTCTTAAAATCAACAAACATACCTTGTGCTGTTTCTGGTCTTAAATAAACTTCTGATTTAGCATCTTCCGTAACTCCCATAAAAGTTTTAAACATCAAATTAAATTTTCGAATTTCTGTAAAATCTTGTTTTCCACAAACAGGACAAGGAATTTTATTTTCTTTTATGTATTCTACTAGTTGCTCATTGCTCCATCCATCTAAACCCGAAATATCTTTTCCTTGTTGAAAGCCCCATTCTTCTATTAATTTATCTGCTCTATGTCTCGTTTTACAAGCTTTACAATCAATTAAAGGGTCGGAAAAGCCCCCTACATGTCCTGTTGTTACCCAAACTTGTGGGTTCATCATAATAGAAGCATCAATTCCTACATTATATTTATTTTCTGTAATAAACTTTTTCCACCATGCATCTTTAATATTCTTTTTTAGTTCTGCCCCCAAAGGACCATAATCCCAAGAATTTGCTAAGCCTCCATAAATTTCAGAACCTGGGTAAACAAAACCTCTATTTTTACATAAAGAAACTATTTTTTCCATTGTTAATTCTGCCATTTTTCTTTTCTCCCCTCTAGTATTTTCTTCTGCGAAAGCTTTTTTGAAACCTTGCATAACAGCATCATTATATCTTACTTTTTAGAAAAAGTAAACTATTTTATATAGAATTGCATTTTGTTTTATTACAAATAGATTACTATATGACAATTTTTTCTTGCTTCTTTTTTATATTTTTCTTAAAAAAATTCCATTTTGTTACAAATATATTACAATAGAAAAGATTTTTTTAGTTTTATTACATTTTTGTTACAGAAATATTGCATTTTATTTGCATTATGTTACTAATTTTTTTCTTTGTTTTCTTTTTCATAAAATTGTGGAAACTGTGGATAACTTTGTTGATAACCTAATAGCAAGCATTTCCAGTTTATCCTTTTTCACAATTATTTTTTATGCTATTCTTTATGAAAACTAATATTATTGTCACCAATTTTATGTTATAACTTTCCTTCTATATATTTCCACGAATCTTTACACATATCTTCTAATGTCTTTTGTGCTTTCCAACCTAATTCTTTTTCCGCTTTTTTCGGATTAGAATAACAAATAGCAATATCTCCCTGTCTTCTTGGTACGATTTTATAAGGTATTTTTTTCTGTGTCACTTTTTCAAAAGTTTTTACTATATCTAATACACTATACCCTATACCTGTTCCTAAATTATAAATAAACAAGCCTTGCTCTTCTTTTTTTAATTTTTCTAATGCTTTTAAGTGTCCTTTTGCCAAATCTACAACATGAATATAATCTCGTACTCCTGTTCCATCTGGAGTAGGATAATCGTTTCCAAAAATAGATAATTCTGGTAAAATTCCTGCTGCCACTCTTACAATATAAGGCATTAAATTGTTTGGTGTTCCCTGTGGTTCTTCTCCAATAAGACCACTTTCATGTGCACCTACTGGATTAAAGTAACGCAAAATAGCAATGTCCCATGTTGCATCGGATTGATACAAATCTTTTAAAATTTGCTCAATATACAATTTGGTCGTTCCATAAGGATTGGTTGTTCCTCCTACCTTAGCATCTTCTGAAATTGGATTCTTTTCTGGTTCTCCATAAACTGTTGCAGAAGAACTAAACACAAATTTTTTTACCTTGTATTTTCGCATCGTATCTAATAAAACAAGTGTGCCTGAAATATTATTAGTATAATATTCTATTGGTTTGTTTACAGATTCCCCTACTGCCTTAAACCCTGCAAAATTGATAACACTATCAATTTTGGGGTTTTCTTCAAAAACTTTTTCTAAAGCATTTCTATCTAAATAATTGATTTGATAAAACGGAAAGGTTTTTCCCGTTATTTTTTGAATTGCTTCTAATACTTGTACTTTACTATTCGAAAAATTATCAATTAGAACAACCTCTTGCTGTGCATTTAACAATTCTACAACGGTGTGACTTCCAATATAGCCTGCTCCACCAGTTACTAATACTGCCATTTTTCTCTTCCTTTCTTATTTTTGATATAAATTTTGATAAATTTTATAATTTCGGATTACTTTTCTTATATAGTTATTTGTTTCTTTATAAGGAATATTTTCTATATCTGATGCATCTTTTTTTATAATTCCTTCTTCCAGCCAACGATCTACATTTCCCATTCCTGCATTATACGCGGTTAGTGCTAAAATATTATTTCCATTATAGTGATTTAATAGATATGCATAATATGATGTCCCAAGTTTGATATTTATCTCTGGCTCATATAAGCTATTTTCCGTAACTATATTATTTTCTATTGCATTTGATATCTCTACAGCTGTATTTTCTAGTAATTGCATAAGTCCTATTGCATTACTTTTTGATTTTACATCTGGTCTAAAATTACTTTCTGCTTTAATCATTGCATATATTATATATTTGTCCAAATTATTTTCTTTGGCATATAGCTCTACATATTCTTGAAAATTTATAGGATATATTTTCTTTAGTATCATATTTTGAACCTTTATTATTCTAAAAGCTACAAAAATAATTACTAATAAAATAATAAAAATTATCATTCGTTTTACTATCTTGTTTGTCATTAAATCTGCTCCTTTATTTATTTTGTATCATACCAATTAGTAGCCTCTGAAACTTCTACCTTTAATGGTACAATTAA
>CANRFE010000127.1 GCA_947629805.1 uncultured Clostridia bacterium
TATTTTGCGTGGAATAGTTTGGGCGAAGATGTAAGTTATGTTTACACAATTTATAGTTCTGACAAAGAGCAGGCCTTGGGCGAGATTTACAACAATCAAAGCGACATAAGCACAACTGACACAAAGACAAGTGATGCTTTGCCTTTTGGATATTACAAAATTAGAGTTTTGGCCAAAGCAGAAAAAGACGAGCAAGAAGCATTTAATGCTTTATTAGAAGAAATAGATAAGTTAGGGCAAACAGCCCCTAAAACAGTAAGAGAGGCAAAAGAAGCTGGAGAATATTTTAGTAGACAAAGAGAATTAAAAGATAGTAATGGAAATAAAGTAGTCGTGCCAGAAGGGTTCAAAATAGCAGGAGATTCCGGAGATAATGTAACAGAAGGAATAGTGATAGAAGATAAAGATATTAAGCAAGGAATAGGGAACGATAGAGGAAACCAATATGTGTGGATACCTGTAAGCAATATAGATGGGAACGGAAGTAATCCAATTAAAAAAAGTACAGGAGAATCTATAGAAATTACATTAGGAAGATATGAGTTTGCAGACGGAACAAATATTTATAACGATGAGAAAGGAAGCCCATTAAATGGAGGTAGCCCATTAGTAGCAGGAACAGAAATATTAAGACAGAGTGCACAGAATTATACAACACCGAAAGCAATAACGACAAGGTATCAAGAATTACCAGCTTATCAAGCAGGAAATGCGAGCAGTGGTTTAGATGGACAAAATCGAACAGCTTTAAATTTAGCAGATTTTATAGATAGCGTTAGAAAAAATGGTGGTTACTATATAGCAAGATATGAAGCAAGCTATGGAGAAGATGAAATGCCTAATTCGAAAGTTTCCAATAATCCAAATGATAGTATTTCTGCACCAACGCAGGAGGGAAGTTTATGGAATAATATAATACAAATAGACGCAGCTCAGAAGTGTGAAAATATGTATACCACAATTTCATCAGATTTAATAAATAGTTATGCATGGGATACAGCTATTGTATATATTCAAAAATTTTCTAATAAAACAACTTATTCTAGACAAGAGGGAAAATCGATTAATAGTAGTTTAACTAATACAGGCACAAAGCAAGATGAAGTGTGTAAAATACATGATATGGCATCGAATTGTACAGAATGGACTACAGAAAATTCTACGAGTAAGGATGATTCTAAAGCGTATCCTTGTGTCCTTAGGGGAAGTAACTATTATGATATTAACTATTATACAAGTAGTCGTGGTAGCTACAGTAGTGCAACTTACAGTTACAAAAACTATACATTTAGGTCCATCCTTTATATAAAGAAGTAAGTTCTAATAAGGAAGAGTAGAAAGTATTTCAATAATAAAAAAATATTTTATAAGTATTGCGCCATTATAATATGGCGCTTTTCTTTTTGCACATTATAGCACAAAAAAACTGCTATAAAAATTTGAAAAAAATTTCAAAAAACACTTGACAAAGAAAAAGAAAAAAGATAAAATAAATTCATCAAAAGCGAACAAAAATTTGTAAAACAAATATTTACTAAGGAGTGGTTAAAATGAATTTATTTTCAAATAAGAACAATGTTATAACATATACAGTAAATAAGGAATTAACAAACAATTTATATATTTCTATTCAAAATGGAGAAGTTATTATTAATGCTCCTTGGTATATGGCAAGTTCGCAAATTCAACGAGCAGTGGAAGAAAAAAAGCAATGGATAGTAAATAAAATAAAAGAATACGAAATGTCTTGTGAAGAAAAGAAAAAGAGTCTAGCAGTGCAAACAGTAAAAGTATTAGGAAGAAGCTATGTGGTAGAAGTACAATATAAAATGGGGAAAACACCTAGCTTAAGCTTTGTGCAAAATCGTATTCAAGTAATGCTTCCTTATGCATTAAAAAAAGTAGAAATTACAGAACTCATTTCTACACTTATGGATAAAATGTATGAAAAAATTGCAGAAAAAGAAGTAGAAAGAGCAATGGAAAAAACAAGGCTTTTATTAGAAATAGCACCAGAAGATTATGAAATAAAGAAAATAGAAGGAAGTATAGCAAAATGTAAAGAAGGAAAAATCACAATTAATCCTGCTATTGTTATGTATGAAAGAGAAATTATTGACTATATTGTATTGCATGAATTTTGCCATTTGAAATATAGAAATCATACAAAATCTTTTTATCAAATGTTGCGAACCTATATGCCAAATTATGAAGAAAAGGCAAAAAAATTAAATAAAATTGCATATTAATTATTTTGGCAACATTCAAAACAAAATGAATATAATAGGGCAGGAGGGTTTTTTAGATGGATGGAATTTATGAAATTAATATTAATACACCAATGGGAACTATGGGAGGAAAAGTAACATTAAAAACAAGTGGAGAGAGTATTCAAGGTATATTAGAAATAATGGGCATGAAAAATAGCCTACAAAATGGAAGAGTAAAAGGAAATCAATGCTATTTTAAGGGAGAAATTAGAAATAATGCATTAAATATTCAATATGAAATTATGGCACAATTAACAGGTAATGTATTAAATATCTATGCAAAAACTAATATGGGAGAATTCAAATTACAAGGAAGGAAAATTCATTAAAAATTTAAATGGTATGGAGCAGAACCATAAATTGTAAAAAAAAGGATAATTATTTACAAAAATCAATTGACATAAATATTAAAAAATAGTATAATAAACATGTCACATAGGTAACCATCCTAATAAAAATTTATTAGGAAATCTAAAAAGGAGGAGCAGAAATGAAAAGGCTGAATATGGAAACAAGTAAAGTAAAACAACTTGTAGAAGTAAAGGAAAAAGAAGCTTTAGAGTTTCTGAATGGCGGCAAAGCAGTTGTATGTCAGGTGCATCCTAGAGAATTTTTGCAGCTTACAACCTCCACGGATTTATTTCAGTGCAAAAGATTGTGGGATGCAGGAATTTATGACAGTTTTAAACTCTTTTTGCAATGAAAAACTAAATAGGGCGGAGGCTTTATGAGAATGGCAGAATGGAAAAACTAGTTTTATGAAAATAGAACTAGTTTTTCTTGTTTTCTCCTAGAATATTTGGTATACTATAAAGCAGAAGAAAGGAGAAAGAACATGATTGCAGAAGTTATTTTAAATACAAACGCAAAAGAACTAGATAGAATTTTTGACTATGAAATACCAGAAGAAATGTGTAAAAATGTTAAAATAGGAAATCGTGTTTTAGTTCCTTTTGGAAGGAGAAAAGTATTAGAAGATGGTTTTATTATA
>CANRFE010000128.1 GCA_947629805.1 uncultured Clostridia bacterium
TTAGGAATCGAACTCTTGCTAATAATCTGCTAATAAAAAATCAGTTTTTGCAACTAGCATTTCTTACCTATTTTTTCCAGCATAGCTGAGGGTTAGTATTTTATAAGATATTTTTTATTTGATTAATCGTTAAACCCTCCTCTCTTAAATGTTTAATTTTATACAATATTTTTATTGTTTTTTCGCGGTCATATCGCCTAGTTAACCTTGTATCTTCTTGTTCATAGGGTATAAATCCTTCCTCTGTATAGTATTTAATTGTACTATATCTAATTCCTGTTAAACGAACCAATTCTCCTATTGTTACAAATTCTGAATTTTGAATTATTTCATCACTTCTTTGCCGGGACATAATCCACTCTCCATAAAAATAGTTAAATATTACAGTTTGATTTCCACCTTTTTACTCAGTAAATACTAAATGACATATTTTCTAAGTCGAACACCATGAATATTTGTAAGTCTCATTCTTATTGCATCAGGTACTAACTCATATAAGATATTATCTATTTCTACTAATGATATTTTTCCAACATGTTTAATTTCACATATATGACCCTTATCAATCAACTCCTTCTTCACATATGTTACTCTCTCTTCATCACTTTCAAACATACTTTCAGTAGCAAGAAAAATAGACTCGCTTTTCTCAATACAGGGAATTTTTGAAACAAATCCATGACCAAAGGAAGTATTACTTATACTTTTTTTTGCCGCCAAAAGCCTTTTTACACCTACCGCGCCATTAGTTTTAATTGAGTTTTTAAATAACGTATGTGCAAATTCATTTTTTTGAAATAATTTTATATATTTTTCTTCAACTATTTTTAATTCTGCGGCAGAAAAAATCTTTGATAAATCATCACTCTGTTTTATCAACCAAATTAAACATATTGTTTCTTCAGAAATTTCTCCCTCTTCTAAAATTTCTGCTTTAATGTAATCTATTGTTGTCATATATAAAGTCTGGGATGCTCTATATTGCTTAATACTTATCCCTGCAGAAGCATAATTTAGATCACATTCTAATAATGATGGGATTTTTTCTAACAAATTTTCTCTTATCATTATATCTTTCACATTACCCGCAATCTTGTCACATGCTTTCTGCGATATTTTCTGAATAGCATCGAGCCATTCAGATAAAGTACCTAAATTGTTCTGCATATTAACTTCTTTATACATTGCTAATGTTATATTATCTAATGTGCCATCCTCTTTATTTCCGAAATACAGGTCTTTTCTATCATTTATCTTGTTTTGCATTTTTCCTTCTAGGATAGCATTTAACAGAACAGAAGCTACAATACAACGATTTTTCAGTTTCATTACTATAGAATTCGTATCTTCCTCTCCATTTAAAATGATAATACTGTATTGTTGTGTCAAATTACTTGTTTTCATTTTTTCCTCCAGATTTTCTTACTTTCAAAACCACTTATTACTTATTACTTATTACTTACTACTTATTACTTACTATTTACTACCTATTATGATTTGCTATGTTAAATTTGTCAATATCTTATTTAAAAAAATTATTTTTTTTAGTGACAAAAATAGCTAAAAGCCCTTAAAATAAAGAAACAGTTATATTGATAAGAAAGCGTTACATAATAGCAGAAAATTTACACATTCATGTTTAACTAAAGAATGAAGGACAAAGGGGAAATGATCCAATGAGAAGTATGAAAAAAGCAGATGTGAAAAAGAATTTGTTAAAAAAATACTAAAAAGAGGATGTGGTTTTTCTGCTGACAAATATGCGGAATATGAGACATTTTTACCTCTTATATCACATAGTAAAAACAGAAAAATTTTTAAAATCGAATTGGTATGGTATAGGTTCAGTTTTTTAATTTATCGAAATTTATCATATTTTAGAAAATTTCATTACCGTTCGCCCCCTTTGGAATACTCAGTTGATTAAGAAAAAATCTGAATATTCTGGAGGATAAAAATGAACGATAAACAAAGTTATACAGGGTCAAAAATAAGAAATCATTTTACGGCATATGTTATAAATTTTATAAAAAGCAAACGGCACAAATACATAGATAAAAATTTTAATAGGGTGCATATCGAATATCCATTAAAAGAATGGGAAGAGTTGGTTGATGATGTTTCCCTGGAAGAGTATCTTGAAATAAAGAGAAAAGAAAGACTATTGATAGATGAATCACGAATGGTATATCCTTCTTGGAACGATCTGAACAACAGGAATCTTTTAGCAGCAATCCTGCTGTTGCGGGAGGAGGAAAGAAAATTAATCTATCAGCATATGTTTGAAGAACGTGGATTTGAAGAGATGAGCCAGATAAACGCAATTCCGATAGAGCGGATCAAAAGCATTTATTATTATGCTATTCGCAAACTCCGCAGATGGATGGGCGGTGATTTGCCGTGAGTTTTGAGGAATTATTGTTGCAGGCAAAACAAGATGACCAGGAAGCGATGCTGCAGATTCTTGGTATGTATCGGCCATTGCTGATAAAAAATTCTTTGATCAATGGAATATTTGATGAAGATTTATACCAGGAACTGGTGGCTGAAACGCTGAAATGTATACGGAATTTTAGAATTTTATAAGGATGGCTAAAAATATAAAAGTTAAATGGTTTTGTTTAAAATAGTGTCACTTATGTTGGTGACAAGAAAGTGGCAAAAACGGTAAAAAGCCTTGTGAATACAAAAAAATAATGCCCACCCTGTTGAGACCAGGATGGGCGCCTCTTACTGAGAGGTAAATAACCCGCTTGGAAAGGCCGCCCGTGGAAACACCAAGCTACATCAGCCAAACCGGCACATACCAGTTCTTTTCGTCCACAGGCAGCAGGTCGTTTGCCATACAGACCACACTTCCGGTTCCAATCTCGACTTTCAAAGACTCTAAACCTCCGAAAGCCGATTCCCTGGTAATAGGTTCCAACACATGGAAGTTTTTAACGGCAGTCCTGCCCGGCGACGCCGATTTTTTAATTTCAATCGGAGAAAGTACGCCATTCTGATAAAGCAGCAGGTCTATTTCTTTCTGGTCTTTATCCCTGTAATAGAAAACAGGCGGCTCTTTTCCTGCGTTCAGATAACTCTTATAAATCTCCGAAAAAACATAGCTTTCAAAGAACGCTCCGGACATGGCGCCTCTTTCCAGCGCTTCCGGATTCCCCCATTTTAAGAGGTACGCTGCCAGACCAGAGTCCAGAAAATGGATCAATGGCATCTTTACAACCCGTTTGAGTGC
>CANRFE010000129.1 GCA_947629805.1 uncultured Clostridia bacterium
GCTAAACGAAGCAATTACAAGAGCATTAAAAATAGTACAAGAAAAAAATCCAAATTTGGAAAACAAAGAAGAAATTGCTAAAAAAGTAGGAATAGGAGCTGTTATTTTTAACGATTTATCCAATAGCCGAATGAAAGATGAAATATTTGATTGGGATAGTATGCTAAACTTTCAAGGAGAAACAGGACCTTATATACAATATATTTATGTAAGAACCAAAAGTGTATTAGAAAAAGCAGGTTATATACCAGAATTTGAAAAAATACAAGTAAAGAATCTCTTAGAGGAAGACTCCTACTTAGTAGTAAAAATGATTTCAAATTTTCGTGATGTATTAAAACAGGTAGTAGAGAAAAACGAACCTTCTATTTTAGCAAGATATTTAATTGATTTAAGCCAGAGTTTTAGTAGTTTTTATAATAATCATAAAATTATGACAGAAGAAAAAGAAAAACAAGATGCGCGCTTATATTTAACATACGTAGTAGGCAACATCTTAAAAGTGGGAGCTAATTTATTAGGAATGCAAATGCCAGACCGTATGTAAACCTAGATAGAAACAAAGGAGAAAATACCATGTCTATTAGAACAAAAAGAATAGTATTAGGAACTCTTATTGTGCTAAATTGTATTACCATCTTTTACTTTTCACATCAAGTAGCAGATACTTCTAGTAAGCAAAGTAGTAGAGTAGTAGAATGGCTTTCAAATTGGGTTCCTTTTATAAAAAATATGGCAGAGCCAGAAAAAACACTATTAAAAGAAGAAATTTTAACACCCATTGTAAGAAAAACAGCACATTTTTCTATTTATGGTTTGCTAGGTATTTTCACAATTTGTTTTGCATATACTTTAGAAACGAAAAAAAATTATTCTTCTATTTTACTAGCACTTGCTTTTTGTTTTTTTTATGCTATAAGTGATGAATTTCACCAAACTTTTATAGCAGGAAGAAGTGGAGAGGTACGCGATGTATTACTTGATACAGCAGGAGCCTTGGTGGGGATTCTCTTCATCCTAGGAGGCAAAAAGATAAAATTTGAAGAATTTAGACGAAAAAAAGTAAAAAAAAATAAAAAAAATTAAAAAAAGGTATTGCAAAAAAAAATATTAATGGTATAATAAAAACAGATTTTTAAGAAAGGAGTGTTTTTTTAATGAAAAGAGCATTAGTACTTACATCATTAGTTGTATTAGTTTTAATGCTAGCTTGCACAGCTGTAAAAGCAAATACAACAAGAGATGAATTAATCGCAGATCTATTAAAAGAATCAGAAGCTATGGGACTAGATGTTACAAAAGCTGAACTTGATAGAGCTTTACCTTCTCATGTAGCTGAATGGGAATCTGATGAAGTATTCTACTATTTAGATGAAGCAAAAGCAGCTATGGGAGACAAAAAATTTGCTGATTTATCTAAAGATGAGAAAAAAGCTTTATTACCATATGCAGAAAGTGCAGCAGCTTTATTCGACTTAGAAATTAAAATAGACGGTAAAGACAAAACTGTAACAGTAGTTGATAAAGATGGTAACGAAGTAGCTAGTAGATCTTATGATGCTGAAGGAAAATTAGTTCAAACAGGAAGCGACAATTTAGTATTTGTAGCACTATCTGGATTAGCAATTATTGCCATTGCTGGAACAGTTGTAGTTAAAAAAGTTAGAGCTAATGCGTAAACAGCATAGTAAACAGGATACAATACTAAAAGCAACTATTACGAATATAATAGTTGCTTTTGTATATGTAGCCATTATAGTAATTATAGTAGCATTACTTTTTTCCTCTAAAATTAGCAGGGCAATATCGCTAATTAACACAGTTTCTATTGATACAAGTA
This sequence comes from uncultured Clostridia bacterium, assembly GCA_947629805.1. Taxonomy (GTDB): domain Bacteria; phylum Bacillota; class Clostridia; order TANB77; family CAG-508; genus UMGS1663. Next base: position 1,841 of record CANRFE010000129.1, read on the forward strand.
AAAAGGTTTTAAATGACGTAAAAATAGATTTAGAGCATAATAAACTAGAGAGTTATCCTTCTATAGGAGATCGTTATGCCACTCTTATTATAGAAGATTTAGGAGTAAATTTACCATTGTACTTTGGAGATTCTCTTTCTATTTTAAGCAAAGGAGTAGGACAATCTAGTAAAGGATACTTTCCGGGTGAAGGTGGATCTGTTATTTGTATGGCACACAATACGAGAGGATTTTTAAGACAGTTACCAGATATTCAATTAGGAACTAAGATTCAAATTAATACAGTTTATGGAAATTATACCTATACAGTTTATGAAACCAAAGTAGTAGACCAAACAGATTTGGGAGCAGTACCTGTACAAGACGAAAAAGAAATTCTAATGTTGTATACTTGTTATCCAGTTAATAGTATTGGGCATGCAACACATCGATTTGTAACGTATTCTAGTTTAGACTAAAAAAGAAAGGGAAAAATAAAATGGGAAAAAAAATAGCATCTTATATAATAACATTTCTATTTATTGTTTTATTAATGGTTAGCATATTACTTACTGTTTTATCGCAAACCATTTTAAAAGAAAAATATATGTTAAAAGTATTAGAAAAAAATAATTATTATGCAGAAACCTATCAAGATATATTAGAAACCTTTAAAAACAATACGATACAATCTGGTTTAGAAGATACTGTTTTAGATGGTATTATGACAGAAGAACAGGTAGAAGCAGAAGTAAAATCATTAGTTGCTTATATTTATAATGGTACAGAAATGAAAATTGATACAGAAGGTGTCAAAACAAGATTACAACAAAATATTGATGCAGTAGTTGCACAGAACAATAAAAAAGTGACAGAGGAAGAAAAAGGAGCTATTGCTACCTATGTAAATACAATTGGAAAAATTTATGGCGATGGAATTGCTTTTGCACAAGGCTATATATCCGAAATTCACAATGTGATTGAAAAGGTACAAGGAATTATGCAAACTGCTAAAATTGTTGCATATATTATAACCATCGTCGTAGCAATGGTCTTATTTGTAATCAATAAAAAGGAAAGTTTAAAATACCTATCCATTGCATGTATTAGCACAGGTTTGTTGTGTATTATTATTAAAATAGTAGAAGTTTCAACGATGAAAGTACAAAATATTTTAATATTAACCAAGGCATTTTCTAATGTATTAATTCATACAATACAAAGTATTATGTTAAATTTATTAATAATACGGAATTGTATTTTGTATTTTAGGTTTAGTATTGAATGTCATAAGCAATAAGAAAAACGGAAATGGAAAAAGAGAAAAAAGTAATTAAATCTATGAAATAAAAAAGAAACAGAAATGTTTCTTTTTTTTTTCACAAAAATTACATAAAA
>CANRFE010000130.1 GCA_947629805.1 uncultured Clostridia bacterium
CTTTTAGTTCATCCATATTATCAATATGATCCATCCATCTTTGGTCTACTATTTTAAGCATAACAATTCGTTCTAGTTCACGTAAATTGTCGGAACCAAAGTCTGCTTCTTTTTGTGCATATATTTCATGGATTCTATCTTTTATTTCTTGTATAATGTCTGTTCCATTCAAATTTTCTTCTTTTAATGTATGTAGTTTATCAATACTAAAAGTGGTTTTTATGTCTTGCATAAAGGCCTCTTTGTTTACTGGGGCTTCCGATAAATACATACTAACTATATCTTCGGCAACAGAATCCATCATTTTTAGTATTTTTTCTTTTAAGTCTTCCCCGTCTAATACTTGTCTTCTCTGTGCATAAATAATTTCTCTTTGTGCATTCATTACATCATCATAAGAAAGGACATTTTTACGAATGCTAAAGTTTCTACCTTCAACTCTTTTTTGTGCAGATTCTACAGATTTTGAAATCATTTTTGCTTCGATTGGCATATCTTCTTCTGCTCCAAGTAGATTATAAACAGCAGTTACCTTATCTCCCCCAAAAATTTTCATTAAGTCGTCATCTAATCCAATATAGAACCTAGATTCTCCAGGGTCTCCTTGACGACCACTACGTCCACGAAGTTGGTTATCAATTCTTCTTGATTCATGACGTTCTGTTCCTATAATTTTTAATCCGCCTGCTTTTAATACCTTTTCTTTTTCTTCTTGAATCGTTTTATCATGTTTTTCTTCTAATTCTTTGAATTTTTTGCGAGCCGATAAAATTTCTTGGTCGTCTGTTTCATTAAAAGCAGTTGCTTGCTCTATTTGCTCTTCAGAATAGCCTAATTTTCTCATTTCTTGCTTTGCTAAATATTCACTATTTCCACCAAGCATAATATCTGTACCACGTCCAGCCATGTTGGTTGCAATAGTAACCGCTCCAAATTTTCCTGCCTGTGCAATAATTTCTGCTTCTTTTTCATGAAATTTTGCATTTAATACTTCATGTTGAATTCCTTCTCGTTTCAATAAATTACTTAGTTTTTCTGATTTTTCAATAGAAACCGTACCAACTAATACAGGTTGCCCTTTTTCATGACTCTGTTTAATATCTTGAATAACTGCTCTAAATTTAGCTGGCTCGTTTTTATAAATAATATCAGAATGATCGTCTCTTACCATTGGTTTATTGGTAGGAATTTCAATAACATCTAAATGATAAATCTCTTCAAATTCATCTTTTTCTGTCATAGCGGTACCTGTCATACCTGCTAATTTTTCATACATTCTAAAATAATTTTGAAAAGTAATGGTAGCTAAAGTTTTAGATTCGTCTGCTATTTTTACATTTTCTTTTGCTTCAATCGCTTGATGAAGACCATTATTATATCTTCTTCCATACATAATACGACCTGTAAATTCATCTACTATTAATACTTCTCCATCTTTTACAATGTAGTCAATGTCTTTTTTCATAATTCCATGTGCACGTAAAGCTTGGTTTACATTATGTACTAATTCTGAATTTTCAATATCATTAAAATTTTCTAAATGAAACTCTTCTTCCGCCTTTTTAATTCCTTTTTGTGTTAAAGAAGCAGACTTTGCTTTTAAGTCTACAATATAGTCGTAATTTTCGTTATCTTCTGCTTGTTCAAAATCTTTTACATCTTCTTCTACAATTACTTTTGCCTTTAAGCGTTTTACGAAATTATCTGCTCTTTTATAAAGGTCTGAAGATTTGTTTGCTCTACCAGAAATAATAAGTGGTGTACGAGCTTCATCAATTAAAATACTATCAATTTCATCGACAATGGCATATTTCAATTTTCTTTGCACTAATTGACTTTTATAAATTACCATATTATCCCTTAAATAATCAAAACCAAACTCATTATTGGTTCCATAGGTAACGTCACAACTATATGCTTGTTGCTTTTGGCTTTGATCCATACCTGCAATAACAAGACCAACACTTAAACCTAAAAAGCGATAAACTTTTCCCATCCATTCACTATCTCTTTTGGCTAAGTAATCGTTAACTGTAATAACATGCACTCCTTCTCCGGTAAGTGCATTTAGGTATACTGGTAAAGTAGCAACTAAAGTTTTTCCTTCTCCTGTTTTCATTTCTGCAATTCTACCTTGATGTAAAATAATACCACCAATTAATTGCACATCAAAATGACGCATACCAAGTACTCTTTTAGAAGCTTCTCTTACTGTTGCAAAAGCTTCTGGTAAAATATCTTCTAAAGTTTCCCCATTTTGTAATCTATTTTTAAATTCTTGTGTTTTATTTCTTAATTCTGTATCGGTTAATTTAGAAATTCCATCTTCTAATTGGTTAATTTTTTCTACCAATGGCATGATTCTTTTTACTTCTTTTTCACTATATGTTTTAAATAGTCCCATGTTTTTCTTCCTTTCTGTTTTTTACAAATTTCTATGTATTTTACTATATCATAGTTTCTTCTGTTTTTCAAGTATATTTCCTTTTTGCGTAACATATATTGTACTAACCTAAAATGTGAAAAGAGGTATTTAAAATGTTTGTCTGTAATTTTAAATTAAATAGTTCCTTGCTTTTTAAAATATTCCTTTGTATTATTGTTTTGCTTGTAATTTGTTTGTGTGGTGTTGTTGGTTTTAGGCTTTATAAGGCAAGCACAAAAGATTTAGGAGATGGCATAAACTATACGAATGTTACCCAACTAACTCCTCAAAATTATGCCACCATTTTGCAAACAGTGCATGACGATATAGATTCTTATATAGGACAAAAAATTAAATTTTCTGGCTTCATTTACCGTGTGTATGATTTAGATAATGAACAATTTGTATTAGGACGAAACATGATTATTAGTTCTGATTTTCAAACAGTTGTAGTTGGCTTTCTTTGCCATTGTCAAGATGCTCCCAAATTTCGTGATAGCTTATGGGTAGAATTAGAAGGAAAAATTACGAAAGGAACTTATCATGGAAGTGATATGCCCATTTTAGAAGTAACGAAAATAAAAGAAATTGAAAAACCAAATGACGAATATGTATATCCACCTGATGAAAATTATATTCCCACATCTGTTCTTTTATAAACTATCTAGCAAAAAACTGAGGACTATATTTATAGTCCTCAGTTTTTTTGCTCAGACTGTTGACAAAGTATATAAAAATATTTTGCTCAACAGTCTTTTTCTTTTTTTATTTT
>CANRFE010000131.1 GCA_947629805.1 uncultured Clostridia bacterium
CAATAAAATTCTTTTTTTCCGTCTTTTTTAACATTCCTTTTTAATATGCTCTTTTTTCTTCTTTGCTTTCTTTTTTTGATGAGCTTTTCTTTTTTACATAATTTGTATTTTTTCTTTTCTTTCAAATATTTATCTCATTTTTATTCTTTTTCTTTTTTATGTTTTTTGTATATTTCCTCTCTTTTGCTCATGGTTTTTTCTTTGTCTTTTATCTTCCCATCTTTCATCTCTTGGTTTTCTATAGACGATTTTTTCTTTTCATTTCTTTTTATTCTTCTTTTATCAGAAGGAAAAGATTTGGATAAATTTAAAAAGTGAACAATAAAATTCTTTTTCTCTTATCCTTGTTTTCTTTTCTTCTTTTTCTTTTCTTCTTTTTTTCTCACCTTCGTGCATCCTTCTTCTTTCTTGCCTTCCCTTTATTCTTTCTTTTTAACAAGGATTAACTATAGGATAAATTAAAAAATTGCCAATACACAACTTTTGTTTTTTATCTTTCTTCCCCTTTCTTCTTTTTCTCTTCCTATCTCTCTTCCTATCTCTCTTCTTTCTTCTTGTTCCCGAAAAGGGATAACTATGGATAAATTAAAAAACGAATAATAAAATAATTTCTCTTTTTTCTTTTTTTGTAAAGCTTAGCTACGGATAAATTAAAGCAACTTACAAAAGTTGTTTGAAAATAAATAAGATAAATGTTTAAATAAATATTCCATAGGTAAAATTGATTTAAAGGTAAATAAAAATAAAACATAATAAAAAATAAAGGCTTTTTCATTATGCTTTTTTCTAATTTTCTATAGACAGTTTCTTTTTTTTCTTTGCTTCCTTTATCCTTTTTCTGCCGTGCTATCTTTCCATCTTTCTTTTTTCTTTTTGTTTTACTCTCATCCCATGCTTTCTTTACAAATAGGAATTGACTGAACAGATTATTAAAAAACTCCGGATATAATTATTTTTTTAAGAAGATTAGTTATAGATAAACCGGAAACAAAGTAAATAAAAGGAGCAATATAAAATGTTTTCTCTTTTTTTCTTTCTTCTTTTTGAAAGGTTGGCTATAAATAAATTGAAAATATGACAAGTATGCAGTCATTTTTTCTTTGTTTTTTTATCTTTCTCTCTTGCTTGCGACTTTTTTTCCTGTTTTTTCTTATTCTCTTTTCCTTTCTTTTCTCAATTTTCTATAGACAGTTTCTTTTTCTCTTTTTTCCTCCCCTTTCTCACCTCCATACATCCCTTTTTCCTTGACTTTTCTTCATATTTTTTTAACGACTGTTAACTTATAGATAAATTGAAAATAAAGCAAGCAAAAGGAACGATATACAACTATTTTCTTTTTCTTTTTCTTTTTCTTTTTCATTTTCTTCTTTTCTTTTTTCTTTTTTCTCATCATTTTATCCTTGTTTTTGTTGTTTTTTCTTTATTGGCTTACTTCTCTTCTTTTCTTTTTTCTTTTTTCCCTTTTTCTTCCTTCTCTTCCTTCTCTTCCTTCTCTTTCCTTCTTTCAAGTGTTCTTCTCTTTCTTATTCTTTTTTCCAATTTTCTATAGAAGATTTTTATGGTTTTTCTTTTTGTCTTTTTTTCATATTTTGATTTAAATTGTAAACTTTTGTATTAAACAGAGTATGACATGATGTTTTATCTTTTTATGTATGATATGATTAACTTTAATCTTAAGTATGAAACTTAAAACCATACAAAACAGCAAAGAGCAGAATAAAAAGTAAAGCAAAGAGCCGGGCAAGGGTTAACGCAGAGAAAAGAGTATAAAAATAAAGAGCAGAATAAAAAGCAAAAAATAAGGAAAGGGTATAAATTAAGAATAAGGAAAGGAACAAAGTAAAAATTAAGTAAAGAACAAGGCAGCAGGGCAAGGGTATAAAAAGCAAAGAGTAAACCAAACAGTATGATGCAAAAAGTAAAGCAAAGAGCCGGGCAAGGGTTAACGCAGAGAAAAGAGTATAAAAATAACAGAGAGTATGGAATAATGAAAGAAGGGCGGGTGTGTATATAATGAAGTTTAAATTTACTTCGTTTATCTTAAGAATTTTAGGATTAAGAAGTTGTATAAACAGCATATTTAACAAATTATTAAAGCAGGATGCAAAGCTTAAAGAACTTAAAGTATCGAGATATCTTCCCGTCTTAGGTTTTATCCTTGAATTAATTGTTGAAATAGGAGGGATATTTACCGTATATCTTGTCATAGAACAACTTGCACCGATATTTGTAGGAAAAAGTTTCAACAATAATTTTCTCTATTCCATGGTATTTCTTCCCACGGTAACATCATTAAAAAAACTTCCCGAAACTACAAAAAGTCTTTTTGTAAGAGTAGCAATATCGGATGAATATATAATATGCAAAAGAGGATACTTCAGAAAATTTATAGATAAACTCTACATAAAACACATTGACAACATTGAGGTAAGAACAACGCTCTGGGGCGAATGGTTTAATTATGGAACAATAACACTCTACAGCTTTGGAGGAAGCATAACTCTTCCTTTTCTTAAAAATCCCCACAAAGTATATATCAAGATTAAAAGATTAATGAAAGAAAGAAACGGATTTTAAAACAAAGGAAGGAAAACAAAATGTACAAGGTATTCATCTTGTGTCATGGTTTTCCTTATCTTCTTTCTTCCCTTCCTTCTTCTTTGTTCTTTTCTTTACGTTTCCCTTTTTTTGCTTCTGATTTTTATTCTTTTTTTCTCTTTTACAATTTTCATAATCTTCTATAGGATATTTTTGTTTTTTTACTTCTTTTAATTCTTTTTCCGTATTTTTTCCCTCGCTTTTTCTTATTCTTGATTTTCTATAGATATGTTTTCTTTTTCCGTCTTTTTTAACACTCCTTACAGGTTTTCCTTTCTTCTTTGCTTTTTCCTCCCGAAGGAATGCCCGGGACAAATCAAATAAAGTGAATAATGTAATTTTTCTCTTTATCTTCTTTTTTCATCCTTGCTTTTCTTTCTTTTGAACAATGGAATAAGGATTAAACCGGAAATATAAAATAAATAAGGCGAACAATAAAATTCTTTTTTTCCGTCTTTTTTAACATTCCTTTTTAATATGCTCTTTTTTCTTCTTTGCTTTCTTTTTTT
>CANRFE010000132.1 GCA_947629805.1 uncultured Clostridia bacterium
TATGGATATGATTGTAGGAGAGGACAGCAATTTAATGGGCTAGAAGGAGAAGATGTTGTAGGACTTGATTATATACATATTGAAAGCAAAAGAGTAGAGAATTTGAATTTATATAATGCTATCGAGCAATCTAAAAAAGATTCAAAAAAAATGCAAATTCCTGCAGTTTTTCATAGAAAAAATAATAAAAAATGGCTAGTAACAATGGAGTTAGAAAATTGGATAAAAATATATAATGAATTTTATTCCAGTATGAAGCTAGCAGAAAGAGGAGTAAATGCGAAAGTTAAAACCAAATGAAAAAATAATAAAAGAATACGAACTATTCATATTAATAGAAGTGGCTTGCCCTCATGGGAATAGTTATAAAACAACAATAGATAAGTGGACCTCAAAAGATGAAGCAAAAGTGGACAAGTCTCAGAATAGGTCTACATATGATTATTTGGGACTTAAGCCAAGAAATATATATTTATACTTATAGGAGGCACAAATGAGTAATAAAAGTGCAAAGGCGAAACTGATTGAACTTTATGGACCAGAATGTTTTATTGAAAAGCTGCATCTTAGAAAAGATACAGAACCAAGACATTATACAAGTAAAGGGCAAATAAAGAAAATGAAACAACTTACATATCATCACATTAGAGAGAAAAGAAACGGAGGAAAGTCAACATTAGAAAATGGTGCATTGTTGTCAGTAGAAAATCATGAATGGTTTAATAAACAATCTCCAGAAGTTCAAGCAGAGTTAAATAGAAGATTTCAGGAATATAAAAAGTGTAAGGTTATTTTCACAGATAACTTAAATCTAGATTTTAATGTAAAAATGATGCCATTTAGTATAGATGAAAGAGGACAAATAAAGAAATATAACAGAGCTAAAGAAAAGGAAAGTACAAGAAAAATAATAGAAGAAGAAATAGGAGAAGAGTTTAAATGAAAAATAAAACATGTACGCGGTTGTGGACATTATCCATTTTGTCCTAATATAAATGAAAATGGATGCGATAAATGGTTAAAACAGAAGTATGAAGAAATAGAAAGGAAAGAAAAATGAGAGGACCATTTAAGAATTTTAAAAAGAAAAGATGTAGCAAGTGTAAATATGTATTTAAGTCAGAAAATATATTTGCTTGTAACAGAACTTATATAAAACCAGTAAAATTAATATGTTTCAAATATAAAGTAAAGGGGTAGAAAGGAGAGAAATGTAATGAAAGATAAATTGTCAAAAATATTTTTTATAGTATTAATAATTTTAGGAGTATATTTAATGTTTGACGGAGCAATAGGAATATTAGAAAGAGACAAACAACAAACAGAACACATAAAATTATTAGAACAAAGTCTAAATGAGCAAATACAAGAGAAGCAAGTATATATTAATATGCTGGAGGAGAGAAATGAGTAGTTTTGAATGTAAATGTTGTGGGAATTGTTGTTCAAACTTTCTTCCTTTAAGAAAAGAAGAAATACATACTATGAAAAAATTAGCCAAGAAGGAAAATAAACATCCTTTAATTCAAGACTGGTATAGTAGATGTCCGTTTTTAAACAATAGTAATAAATGTGATATATACGAAAATAGACCTATTATATGCAGAGAATTTACTTGTTATAGGTTTGAAAATCACATTTACAATGAAGAAGCATTTAAAGATATACCTGAAAGTGATTTTAAATTAACTGATATAAGAAAAGAGATATTTGGAGGTGCAAGATGAGTAAAGCAGATGAAATGTTTGAAGAATTGGATAAAGAAAATTATAGTGTAAATATAAATAAAATTGAACAAAAAATAAATATATTTTATGGGATAATATTAGCTCATGGAACAGAAAAAGAAAAAGAAGATGCTAATATTATAATAGATTGGATAAATTTCTTAGAAAAAAATATAGGAATAAAAAGATGCCCAGTTTGTAATAAAAAGTTTACTGCAAAAAGAAAAAATCAAATATATTGTTCTAAAGACTGCAATATTAAAAATTATTGGGGAAGATTAAGCGAAAAAGAAAGAAAAGAAGAATATAAAAAGAGGTGGCACAATTATGTCGAAAAGCATAAAGAACAAGTTAAGGAATATCAAAAGAATTATAGAAAAAGCAAAATTATATGAATTTTAAGGTAGGTGTTTTAGATGCTAAGTAAAGAAGAAATAGAAAAAGTCAACAAAATATTAAGTTGTGATAATTGCCCTACAAGTTATGCTTGCGAAAGTTGCAATATTACTTGGACGGACAAGCAATTACTAAAAAAATACATAGCCCAATTAGAAGAAGAAAATAAAGCATTAAAGAAAGGAATAACATCTCTTATGGCTAGTAGAAAGAAGTGGAAATATGGATATTATAAAGAGAAAAGAAAGTTTGATAAGCAATCTAAAGTGATAGATGAAATGGTTGATAGTTTCTTTAGACTTTATCAAGAAAGACCAGGTACAATGCACAATTTTTTTGAAAAAGGAAAGGTTTGCAGATATGGATATGATAAAGAAAATAATGAGTGTAGAGAAATTAACTGTAAACCTTGTATAAAACAATATTTTGAAAAGAAAGTAGAGGAAAAGTAAATGTGCGAATATTGTCAAGAAGATTTTGAAGGTTGGTATAAGCCATTAGATAAAAATGCTCATATATGTATTTTTGATAAACCTTACGAAAAAATACTTGATATAGATTGGTATGGACACAAAATGAAAATAAATATAAATTATTGCCCAATGTGTGGGAGAAAGTTGGAGGAAAATTAAATGGAAGAATATCATAAAATACAAACATTATTCAAAAGAGATGAGAAAACAAAGAAATTAATAGAGGGGGAATATACAAACCCTACAATAGAATTTATAAAAGACCTTAAATGGCAATTTACTGAAAAGATAGATGGAACTAATATAAGAATTATGTGGGATGGACATAAAGTAACATTTGGAGGAAGAACAGACAAGGCACAAATACCAGTAGACTTAATGAATAGGTTAGTTGAACTATTTGGT
>CANRFE010000133.1 GCA_947629805.1 uncultured Clostridia bacterium
AAAATAGTAGAACTAAGCAAAGAAGAGGTTAAAAAGATAATAGGGGAATTAAAGGAACAATAAAAATGTCGAATTGATTACTCAACTGATTACCAAAATAATTATTATAATCAATTACGTGAAATACAAAATAAAATACTAGAGATAATAAAAGAAAATTACGATAAAAATAAAATATATTTAATCCCTGCTAGATAGATTAAGAGAATAAAAGATGAGGGGAAAGAAAAAATATTATAAAAAAACACCAAAAAACAATTGCAAAAAAATTAATGATAAAAAAATGAATAAGGAGGAAGAAAAAAGAATGATAAACAAAAGAAATTTAAAGGAAGATAGAGGAATAACATTATTAGTGCTGATTATAACCATAATCATATTAGTAATACTAGCATTAATAACAATAAGTTCAGCATATATGTCTGGTATAATACAATTTGGAGTAAATGGAGCAAAAGATTATGCACAATCTGCAATAGAAGAAAACAAGATAATGAGAGAAACTGAAAAGTATGTAGAGAGTGTAACAAAGAAAATAAAAAGCTTACTAGGGGAATATACAGAAGAAAATGAAGAACCAGAAGAACCACCAACACTACCAGAATTAGAAGGAATGGATTGGTTTATAGTAGGAGTAACACAGCCAGCAGAAGAAAGTAAAAAGATAGCAGATTTTTATGCAAAGAATCAGCCTGACGGAACGCTGATAATATATCCAAAAAACGGGATTGAAGCTACGATAAAATTAGAAAATGGTAAAGCCCCATGGAATAAGGATGCTTCTTCTAATAATTTTGAACCGACAAACGCGATTACATCTGTATATGTTGCGAAGGGGGTGAAGGCAGATGACTGTGTTCTCCTATTTGCATTTTTAGCAAACTGTACTGAAATTGATATATCTAATTTAGATACAAGCCAGTCGACTCGTATGGATTGGATGTTCGGCTATTGCACTAATTTAGAACAAATCGATTTAACAGGATTAGATACGAGGCAGGTTAGGACCATGAACAGTATGTTTTCCAATTGCACTAGTTTAGAACAGATTGATTTAACAGGGTTAGATACAAGGCAGGTTTATAACATGAGTACTATGTTCTCTGGGTGCAGTAGTTTGAACGCGATTAATTTGGGAACATTAAATACTACAGAGGAAACCACTATGTATGGTATGTTCAGGGGGTGCAGTAGTCTATCGAGCATCGATTTGAGAAATCTTGATGCAAAAAATGTGAATGATATGCAATGTATGTTCCAAGACTGCGAGAATCTTACGAAAGCAGACTTAACCGGTTTGAGTCTGGAAAATGTTACTACTATGGAAGCTATGTTCCGTGGGTGCGGCAACTTAGAAAGGATATCTCTAACAGATGTACATACGGACAAGTTAAATAGTATGTACAGGATGTTCTATGACTGTAGTAGTTTGACTACTGTGGATTTGACAGATTTGAATCTAGAAAATGTTACTACTATGAAATGGATGTTCTCTGGCTGCAGTAGTTTGACAAGCGTAGACTTAACTGAATTGAACATGGACAATGTTTCTACTATGGAAGGCATGTTCTCTGGTTGTAATGCTTTAGAAACGGTATCTCTAACAGGTGTGCATACGAGTAAACTAACTAATATGAGTTCTATGTTCAGCAATTGCAGTAGCTTAGTAAGCGTGGACTTGAAAGACTTGAATACGGCAAACGTAACTTCTATGTCTAGCATGTTTTTGGCTTGTCGAAAATTAAAAGACGAAGACTTGACTGGTTTGGATATGGGGGCTGTAACTGATATGTGTCAAATGTTCTTTGGTTGCAATAAATTAGAAAGAGTTTCTCTAATGGGTGTGAATATAAGTAGTGTAGAGTCTATGAAGAATATGTTTAGCCGGTTGTTATAGTTTAGTCAATCTAGATTTGACGGATTTTGATACGGTCGCTGTAGTAGATATGGATTCTATGTTCAGTGGCTGTATAAAGTTAATTACAACGTTGACACTTGCACACGAGCCAACTTCATATGATGGCATATTTTACAATTGCTCAACAGAATCAGATTCATCGTTTACCTTAAATTATACCGACGGATTACAGGAAGTAGCTCAGGCTATGGTCGCTTCCGCAAATAATCCTAATATTAAATTAGGAGAATTGAAACAATAACAAATGCCTGAATAGTTTAAACTAACACCCATATAAAAGTATTACATAACCTAAGTAATGCAAGTGATTAAGTAAAATTTGCTTAAAATACTTACATTACTTATTTCTTTATATCATACAAAATGACAAGTTACTACTCAGCCCTAATGTAATTTGTTGATTTATTTAATGTGTAGAAAGTCTAAATTTTCTTTAAAGTGGCTTAAAATTGATTTTAAACAATAAAAAGTTATAGGGCTGAGTAGTAACAATGACAAAGCTGATTTAAAAAAAATTTATGCGAAACTATTGACGCGAAAAATAAATAACTGTATAATGTAAATGAAGTTAAAAATCAAAAGAGGAGAAGTTCTTTTCAAATCCGATTGATGAATTAGAAAGGAATGCGATAAAATATGAAGATAAACGAAACAAAGCTTGAAAGCCTTGAGGCTGTACACACACACACACACACACACAAGTAGTGCTAGTGGCTATTTAGCGTGCAAAAATTTTGAATATGTAAGTGGGACACAGGAGGAATATATTTGTGGATACAGGTATATTTTGCTTGTGTCTATTTTTGTGCGGGTTAAAGTTCGAGAATATACATCAATAATTGATAAAAAACTTTAATAGTAAAAAAAGGAGGAAAAAAGAATGAAAAACAAAAGAAATTTAAAGGAAGAGAGAGGAATAACACTATTAGCGCTGATTATAACTATAATCATATTAGCAATATTAGCATTAATAACAATAAGCTCAGCATATATGTCAGGTATAATACAGTTTGGAGTAAATGGTGCAAAAGATTATGCACAAGCTGC
>CANRFE010000134.1 GCA_947629805.1 uncultured Clostridia bacterium
AGCCAGGATCAAACTCTCAAATTAATGGTTCTTTATAATTCGATTCCTATTTCTAGAAACCTACCTATAAATCTTTTTTTTGAGTTTTAGCTCTTAATAAATTTTGGTTTCGTTTTTTTGGTAGTACTTCTATACTACCGCTTGGTTTTTTCAAAGGTTTGTTTATTGTTTACTTTTCAATGTACTTTTTTTTCACAGTAAACTACTGTGTAACGTTTAGTATTGTACTACTTTTCCAAACAGATGTCAATACTTTTTTCAAAGTTTTTTAGATTTTATTTTGCACCTTTTAAGGGCAAAATAATAAACTAGTAATCTCTTTTTGTATAAAATTCATCTGCTCTTGTTACTAATTTAATATCTATACTTTTCTTAAGTTATATAGTACTTCTTTATAATACCATATTGTAGTTACAAAGTCAATAGATTTTACAAAAATATTTGTCGTTTTTTGTATTCTTTTTCCTCCTCACTACCTTTTTATCTTAACATAATATTTTAGTAAAATCAAGTGTTTTTTCTTGGTAATTTTTACCTGTCTATTTCTACTAAAATCACATCGTCCCCAATACACTTTATTTGTTGCCATGGTATGACAATATCATTTGCTCCAGAAAATACACTAATGAACTTATTGCTTCCTGGAACAACAATAGAAGTAATGCTCCCTGTTGCTAAATCTGCACATACATCCTGTACAAAACCGAAGCCTTCTGCCATCTTTAATATTAATCACTTCTTTATGTTTAAAATCTAATCCTTTTTGTCCCATATTCTATCTCCTTTCTTCTAATATATTATAGTAGAAGAAAAAATTTGCTTGTCTTATCTTAAATGTCTTATTTTTCCTTGCTAAAATAGCATTTCCACAGAAAAGGTCTCAAACTGAGACCTTTTCTTATTTTGTATATATCGTTATCAAATTATTTATAGATTCGTTTGATGTGTTCAATCGCACTTTTTTCTAAGCGTGACACTTGTGCTTGTGAAATGCCAATTTCTTCTGCTACTTCTACTTGTGTCCTTCCTTCAAAAAACCTTTTGTTAATTATCATTTTTTCTTTTTCGTTTAATTTTTTCATTGCTTCTAGAATGGTAAGATTTTCTGCCCATGAGTCATCTGTATTTTTATTGTCTTTCACTTGGTCCATAATAGATAAATTCTCTGTTCCGTCACCATAAACCGGTTCTTGTAAGGACACTGGTTCTTGAATAGCATCTAAACTAAAGACTACTTCTTCTTTATCTACTCCTAATTCTTTTGCTATTTCTTCTACGGTTGGTTCTTTTTGTTTTTCTTTTATCATCTTTTCTTTTACCCCTAATGCTCTATATGCTAAATCTCGAATAGAACGACTTACACGGATAGGATTGTTATCTCTTAAATATCTCCTAATTTCTCCAATTATCATAGGGACTGCATAAGTACTAAACTGTACATTTTGATTCAAATCAAAATTATCCATGGCCTTAATAAGCCCTATACAACCTACTTGAAATAGATCGTCTACATTTTCTCCTCTACCATAAAATCTTTTTATAACACTTAATACTAACCTTAAATTTCCATTAATAAATTCTTCTCTTGCTTTTTCATCTCCATTTTTTATTTTAATAAATAGTTGTGCTTTTTCTTCCGTACTTAATACTGGTATCTTAGAGGTATCTACTCCACATATCTCTACTTTGTTTCCCATAAAAAACTCCTTTTTCATTATGTTATTCTCATTATTTCCAAAGGAATTTTTTTCTATTCAATTATCGTACGACCTATTTCGACAGCACGCAAAGAAAGAAGCTCCCTTTAATGGGAGTTCCTTTCTTTCTCTTTCTTTCTTTTTTCTTGTAGATAAGCAAAATATTGTTTTACCCTGTTTTTTCCTTTTGTTTCTTCTATTCTTTTTAGGCTTCTTTCGATTAATTTTTCCATGATTTCATCTGACACTATATTTTCTACGATAGATCTTTCTAAAATTTTCTTTGTAAGCCGGTCAGATTCAATTTGATATTTTTGTGTAAAGTGATGAATAGCATAGCCATATTGGCTAGCAATGTCATTTGCAATTTTTTCTATTTCTGCTTTTGTGTAAGCACCTAATAAAAAGTCTTCTCTTCTTTTTATTAATTCTTTATGGTGCCTGATGGATGTTCCTCCTGCTTCTTGCGACTTTATTTTTTGATTTTGCAGAGCTTTTTCCAAAACTTTTGAAGCTATTTCCAAAGAAACTAAATTTGTAATAATCGCATAGTCCATTAGTTGCCGCAACGCCTTCTTTGTTATTCTGTTATCTCTTGCTATATTGGTTTGAGAATATTCCATGGCACTTGTAGCATATTGTTCTGTTACTGCTTTGGCTAAATATTGAAATTTCTCTATGCTGTTTTCTTCTTGCAACTGCTTAAAAGTCCGCATTTCTTCTTTCATATTTTCACCCTCCTATTATGGAATAAGTTACTTTTTCTATTTTTTCCTAATAGCATTATAGCACGTCTTTTTCCTTTTGTCTATCCTGTTTTGCTCATAATTTCTTTTTTCATTTTTCCAATAATTTTCTTTTCCAAACGTGAAATATAGCTTTGTGAAATACCGTAACATATCCGCTACTTCTTTTTGTGTTTTTTCATCTCCACTTACAAAACCAAAGCGCAATTCCATAATATTTCTTTCTCTACTATTGAGTTTCTCAATGGACGCCTTCAATAGTTTTTTGTCTACTTCTTCTTCAATTCTTCTAGAAGTAATATCTGGATCTGTTCCTAAAATGTCCGAAAGTAATAGTTCGTTTCCATCTCCATCTTGATTTAATGGCTCATCAATAGAAATTTCTCCTTTTATTTTATTGCTTCTTCTTAGATACATTAAAATTTCATTTTCTATACAACGAGATGCATAAGTGGCTAATTTTATTTTCTTTTCTGTATTAAAAGTATTTACTCCTTTCATAAGC
>CANRFE010000135.1 GCA_947629805.1 uncultured Clostridia bacterium
CGCCTTTAGCTCAGTTGGTCAGAGCAACCGGCTCATAACCGGTGGGTCCAAGGTTCGAATCCTTGAAGGCGCACCATTTTATTACATATAAAGTTAATTATTTAATTTTATTACGGGCAGATGGCCGAGTGGCTAAAGGCGGCAGACTGTAAATCTGTTCTCATACGAGTACGATGGTTCGAATCCATCCCTGCCCACCAATAACGTATCTGTTCGAACTAGAACAGATAGATATAAATATCATTCTGAAAAAGGATGGTATTTTTTTGTTTTATTTTCAGTATGCATCATATCAGCTCCGAGTTTTGTACCATTGGTCAAAACTCATAGGGGGGTTAGGAATTATGGCAAAGCTAAAGTCTTTAAAAATTATTACAAGCTAAAGAATAAAAATAAAAGTCTACAAAGATAATAAATAATAGAAAAAGCTCTGCTTGAAAGCAGAGCTCATATTTTTATTCCACATTTTTGTCTTTTTTGAAAAATGGTTTTGAGGCACGTACAAATTTAGATAGGAAAAGGCATTTTTCTCTTGCCATGTTTTACTGCATAAATTTCACTCAAGAAGTTCAGCATATATCCAAGGTTTGCATGTTCCTGCAGAAGATTGGTGTTTTGTTTTCTTTCTTTTTTTGACATATTGTTCCATTTTTCGGCAATTTCATTTGCTTTAATAGCAAGTTTTTGACCTTCCTCTTCTAACTGTTCGTCGGTTAAATCCTTGTACTTGTCATAGTCAATAACAAAATCTAAATCTCTGAAAAAATTTACTTCATGTTTTTCATCAAACCTTACAAAATTAAACCGATTTGAGTCATCGACAACAGTTACACCTTGTAAATACTTTTCATAGATAAATAAAGGTATTGGCAAGTCACTCTGATGCAAATACATAATATCCTGTATCTGAACATAAACAACTTCTTTACCATTTTCCGTGTGAAATAATTTCATTTAAGTTCCTCCTTACAATTGTTATGCGAGATTTTTTGGAAATTGCTATTTTTGTTTCTTTCACATAGCTGCGAATGATGTTAATAGTATAGCATATTTTTATGTTAATGTAAAGTGATTTATGTAATACCTGTGTTTGAACATTTTATTGATGTCAATAAGTTGTCAAAGCGTGCTAATAATGCACAAGTTAGAATAAACGACTATAAACTTTCTCGTTATGTATGTTCTTTAGTCGCTCAAAACGGGGACTCTGGAAAAAATAATTGCTCTAGTACAAACATATTTTGCAGTTTAAACTAGAAAACAAGAAATTAGTGAAAAATATTTTTTCTAATTCACTATTTCTTTTTTTATTTTCTATTTATAAGTAACATTTCTCTATTTTCTCCATCAACAAAAGAAAAATCTTTCTGAGAAAATTCATCTAATCGCGTTTTAGTTATTTTTCTATTAAACTCAAAAGCTCTATCTTTTATAATTTCACATTCTGTATCTGTGTCATAATAATTAATATTCAAATAGTAGGGGTCAAAAATATAAGCATAGGTAGCATCTATATTCGTACATAATACATAATGTTCTTCTGATTGCCAAACTCTAAATATGGCAACGCCACCCTTTTGTAAACAACATAATAAATCTTTGTTATTCGTATTAACATCTTTGCCTTTAATTACTTGTATTTGCATTTTCATATTGCTAACATTTGAAATGTCATTTAACCATTTAGCCAAAAATTCTATTGCATAAATAGAAGTGCCACCTTTTCCTATTTCTCCTTCCTTATTGGTTTGGTCTAAAGTGTTTTGCATAATCATTTTTGTAATTTGAGGTTCAATTTCATTTCTTTTAAATAAATACCTTAGTGCATTTAAAAAAGTTGTTTGTCCACAATCATATTCTGTTATTTGATAACTTAATGGTGTTTTTGTATATTCATATTTTATTTTGTTCATAGAATACCTTCCTTATTATAAATTTTATTCTTTTATAGCATCTGCCTCTTCTTGAGATAAATAGCCATATTCTACCATAGAACGAATCACTTTACCTTGTCTACTTTTTGCTAAATCAGGGTTAATGGTTGGAGCATAAACAGAAGGAGCATTTGGAACGCCGGCAAGAAGAGTTGCTTCATATAAGGTAAGTTCTTTTGGTTCTTTTTTATAATAACCATTAGAAGCTTCACGAATACCATAGTAACCCTCTCCAAAATAAATAGTATTCATATAAAATTCTAAAATATCATCTTTAGAGTAATTTTTTTCTAAATCAATGGCTACTAAAATTTCCGCTATTTTTCTAGAAATAAAATCGTCTTCTGTAATAAAGTATAAATTTTTAGCTACTTGTTGCGTAATGGTACTACCACCTTCGTTAAAATCTTTTGCTTGAATATTAGAAACAATGGCTCTACCAATAGCAATAATATCAATAGCACCATGGTCTTGAAAACGATGATCTTCTACTGCAATAATAGCATTTTTGTAATCCTTCGGTACTTCTTGAATGGAAACATACGTATCCTTACTTTTAATTTCTGCAATTTTATCCGAAAGACTTGTTTCTTTAATAGCACTTTTATATAGTTTATAGCCATTAAGAAAAACAATTGTACCAACAAGGAAAATAAGCAATAAAAGGATGAGGAATAATCTTCTTAAAAATTTCATATAGATAACCTCCTTATCTTTCTAAAATTATTATACTATATAATGAGGAAAAAGAAAAAGCTTTTTTCTTAAAAATTTATTAAGAATAAGAATTGCAAAATAAAACAAGATAAGGTATAATGAAAAAAATAAAAAGAGAAAGGAAGAAAGAGATGAACGAAAGAGGAAATTTTTATATACCACGTATTTGGTTAGTTGTAGGTATTGTAGTTATTGTTATTGTATCTATTATTTTATTAACATT
>CANRFE010000136.1 GCA_947629805.1 uncultured Clostridia bacterium
ATCAAGAGAGGATTTACTACCTTCTGTTATAGCAACAGTAATCATTATTGGGGGAATCTATGGCTCATATTTCCTAGCAACTTATTCTGGCGGAAAAAATATCATAAAAGAAGAAAGATAGAAAGACAAAAAGTCTTTCTATTTTTTTGTCGTATTTGTTTGCTAATTGCTAAAGAATATAGTATAATGAGTCTAAAATAAATGCTTTAGAAAGGAAAAATATAATATGTGTACAGCAATTACGTATTCTACAAAGGACCATTATTTTGGAAGAAATTTAGATTTAGAATATTCTTACAAAGAAACCGTTACAATCACTCCTAGAAATTATCCATTTGCATTTCGTAAAACAAAAGAGATACCACAGCATTATGCCATAATTGGTATGGCGTATGTTTGTGAAAATTATCCTCTTTATTATGATGCAATAAATGAAAAAGGGTTAGGAATGGCAGGACTAAATTTCCCAGATAATGCAAATTATAAAGAAGAAAAGAAAGAAAAAGACAATATTGCGCCTTTTGAATTTATTCCATGGGTTTTATGCCAATGTGCTACACTAGAAGAAGTAAAAAAGTTACTAAACAATATCAACCTTATCCATCTCAACTTTAGTAAAGACTTACCAGTATCTCCTTTACACTGGATTATTTCCGATAAGGAAAAAGCAATCACGGTAGAAAGTGTAGAAGAAGGACTAAAAATATACGAAAATCCAGTAGGGGTATTAACGAATAATCCTACTTTTGATATGCAATTGTTTAACTTAAACAATTATAGCAATTTATCCACAGAACCACCTATCAATCATTTCTCAGAAAAATTGAATCTTAACATTTATAGTAGAGGAATGGGTGCAATTGGGCTACCAGGAGATTTGTCTTCTGCTTCCAGATTTGTAAAAGCATCCTTTACAAAAATGAATTCTGTTTCTGGGGATTCCGAAGAAGAAAGTATTAGTCAATTCTTTCATATTTTAGATTCCGTTTATCAACAAAGAGGCTGTGTTCACATGCCAAATCAGCAATATGAAATTACCATTTATAGTTCTTGTTGTAATATGGACAAGGGAATTTATTATTACAAAACTTATGAAAACAACCAAATTACTGGAATAGATATGTATAAAGAAAAATTAGAAGGCAAAGATTTAATAAGTTATGACTTAAGGAAAGACCAACAAATCTTTATGCAAAATTAAAATGGAAGTATACAAGTAGTAAAGGAGTAAGGGTATGTTAAATGCAATAAAAAGAATTTTCCTTGTTTTTGTAGGAGTTGTTTTACAGTTTGGTTTTGCTATTCTAATAAGGCTATTTTTTTATAAATATCTTGGCATTATAACCTTATTTTATAACTTCATAAGTATTTTGATTGTTCTTGGTATATTAAAAGAAAGTACCAGACTTTCAAACGACCTACCATGGGTTATCTTAATTTTAATATTTCCCATATTTGGAACCATTTTATTAATTACTTTAGGAAAAAATTATTCTAAAAACAAATTATTAAAAAGTATCTTAGAATATGAAAAAAAGTATGATGCCTATTTAGAGCCAAAAGAGGAAAGGAAAAAAGAAATAAAAGACAAAAAATTAGACAACATACAATATTTAATGAACAGAACAAATTATTTTGTAAGTACCAATAATGAAGTTACCTATTATGATTTTGGAGAAAAATTTTACCCAGAGTTATTAAAAGAATTGAAAAAAGCTGAAAAATTTATCTTTATGGAGTATTTTATTATTAAAGAAGGGGTTATGTGGAATGGCATTTTAGATATATTAAAAGAAAAAGCAGAAAAAGGTGTAGAAGTTAGAGTATTATACGACGATATGGGAAGTGTTGCAATGCTTTCTACCAATTATGCAAAACAGCTAGAAAAATATGGTATAAAATGTATTTCCTTTAATAAATTAAGTCCTTTTAGAGGAATTTTTATGAACAATAGAGATCATAGAAAAATGACAATTATAGATGGAAAAGTAGCTTTTTCTGGTGGTGTTAACCTAAGTGATGAATATATCAATATTCAGAGTAAATTAGGTATTTGGAAAGATAATGGAATTAAAATTATAGGGGATGCTATTTGGAATTTAACAGTGATGTTCTTAACTTTATGGAATGCCAATACAAAAGAAGATAAAGATATTACGAAATTTCGATATGATTTTGAGGATGCCAAGCAAAACAATGGCTATGTAATTCCTTATGGAGTTGCACCACTTCATAAAGATTTAATTGGAGAAGATGTTTATATTAATATGATAAATAGTGCTAAAAACTATGTATATATAATGACTCCGTATTTAATCATTGATACCGACATGGTGAATTCCCTTTGTCGAGCAGCAAAAAGAGGAGTAGAGGTAAGAATTATTGTACCTGGTATTCCCGATAAAAAAATCGTGTATACGCAAACCACTTCTTTTTTTAGAGTATTAAAGGAAAATGGAGTAAAAATTTATACCTATACAAAAGGCTTTGTTCATGCAAAAGTATTTTTATCAGACGATACTAGAGCAGTGGTAGGCACAATAAACATGGATTATAGAAGTTTATATCTTCATTTCGAAAATGGAATTTATATGGAAGAGGTTAGTGCAATAAAAGAAATAGAGAAAGATTTTGAACTTACTTTTCAAGAAAGTAAAAAGCTAGAAGACCAAGATGTAAAAGCAGGATTCATAAAAAATCTATGGCAAGCTGTTTTGAGATTATTTGCACCATTATTTTAGTTTACTAGAAAAATAAGGGGAAAAAGATGAATATTTTAGTAGCAATTAATGCGCAATATATACAACAATTAAATGTTTTATTAAATTCTATACAAAAATCAAATAAAG
>CANRFE010000137.1 GCA_947629805.1 uncultured Clostridia bacterium
ACTCTGGATATTTTTCATAACGCATTAAAATACCATTAATAATATAATTAAACTCTGGTGCATATTCAAAAGTTTCCCCAATTAATTTTTCTTTTATTCTTTCATAATCATTGGCTTTATCAAAAACATATTCAATCGTATCTTGAATTCTCTCTACCATTGGCTTATCTGTTTTCTTAATTAAATCTCCTTCTTTGTCTAAAAGATACGTAGCAATAAATGTTTTCATTTCTAGATTACTGCTTTTTAACTTAGTAGATAATTCTTTTTCATTACAAATAATAATGGTTTTGATATGATCGTGTTCTACGAAATTATTAATATAACCTAAAATATCAATAACATCTACGTTTGCTCTTTCCAAGTCGTCAAAACATAATACCTTATCGTCTGTAGCAAAAAAATCCGCATAGTCTACTTTGTCTCCATTTTGAGTAACACCAAAAAAGTTTGCCATATCTAAACCTGTTTTAGCATACTCTGGAATATTTTTTTGCTCATTACTATCCATATATTTTTTTAGGTTTTTATCCATTAATTGCGTGGTTTCAATAAAAATCTTTTTACTAATTTCTTCTAAGTTAGAAATACCATATAAGGACATATAAATGGTACGATATCTTTTTCCATTTAATTGCATAGATTCTATTTTGTTTCGTACTTTATGATTCCAAAAATAGGTTTTTCCACTTCCCCATTCTCCATTTATCATAATGGCATAGTCGGTATAATCTGCTCGAATATAATCTAAAATACTTTCTACTAAATCTTCCATGTTCTCCCACCTTTTTTAATCTTTTGCAATTGTAAAAACAAGAATTTCTTCTACTTCCTGTTGTTTTAATAGTTTTGCACAAGCATTTGCTGTACTCCCTGTTGTATAAATATCATCTACCAAAACAATTTTTTTCTTCTTTATTTTTTCTTTGTTTCCTATTTTATATACATTTTTTACATTTTGCTCTCGTTCTTCTTTTGTTAAAGAACTTTGTGGCACTGTATGCTTTCTTTTTTGTAAGATAGCACCTTCATATTTTAAATTTGGTACTATTTTGCTTATTTCTTTTGCAATTAGTGCACTTTGGTCATAACCTCTTTGCTTTTTTCTTTTTGCATGAATTGGAACTGGAATTATTATATCATATTTTTTCAAAATTCCACATATTTTTTCATTTTTTCTTAGAATTTCTGTAAAAACTTTATATAAATAAGATTTATCATGAAATTTATAATCTAAAATAAGATCTCTTATTTTTCCTTCATATAAAAAAAGATATATATGCTTTTCAAAAGACAGTTCTTCTTTCTTTTCTATTTTATATAGAGCTTTTTTCATTATCTGTTTTTCACATTCTTTACACCAAATAGAATAATTTGGCTTTCCACAAAGAAGACAGCAAGGTGGAAAGACTATGTTTTCTATTTCTTTCCATAAAAAAATAAGGGCTTGTGGTAATGGTTTCATTTTTTCCTTTCCTTAAGCCCCTATTTATTTTTTCTTTTCTTCTCTTTGGTTTAACTATTTGCCGCTTCCATTAAAGTTTTATGGAACCTGCATTTATCTTTTGCTAACGCGTCTAATTTTTTATCTATTTCTCCAATTTTATCTACAATTATTTTGATAATTTCTCTGGTATCTTTTTGTTCTCTTTATATTTCCTTTATTTGCATTTCTTGCTTCGTTTCTTGTTTAAATTCTGTTAATTCTTGTTTTATTTCTAATACTACATTTAATATTTCTTTTAACGTTGCTTCTTCCATATTTTTTCCTCCTTTCTTAAAATATTTTGTTGTAATGATAATAGTATATTTTAACTAATAAGTCAATATATTTTTTGAAAATCTTTCTCTTTTTTTGTCGTTATTTGCTATTAAAACTTCTTAACTTTTCCTCTAAGCCTGTGTTTCTTTTTTTTGTATCTGCATTAGAAATCATAAAGTCAATCACGTTGCTGTTTCCTATAACAATTAACAATTTCTTTGCCCTTGTCATTCCTGTATACAATAAATTTCTTGTTAACAACATGGGAGAAGATGGTGGTAATACCATAATTACTACATCAAATTCACTTCCGTTGTGCTTTATGTACGGTAATACTATATGCATGTTCAATTTGGTCTAAATCAGAAAAATCATACCATGCTACTTTATCATCATCAAAACGAATTTGTAACATTTTTTCATTTTCTTCTATTTTTTCAATGGTACCTAATTCTCCATTAAATACTCCTGAACCTGCCTCATAAGTTGGTTCTTGTTTTTCCCAAAAAATATCATAATTATTTTTGATTTGCATCACTCTATCTTGTTCTCGATAAATTGTTTCTCCTACTTGCTTTTCTAATAAACTTTCTCTTGGTGGGTTCAAATACTTTTGTAATGTTTTATTCAATTCCTTTGTTCCCAACATTCCTTTTTTGGTAGGAGTAATAACTTGTATATTTTTG
The DNA here is from genome assembly GCA_947629805.1 of uncultured Clostridia bacterium. Lineage (GTDB taxonomy): Bacteria > Bacillota > Clostridia > TANB77 > CAG-508 > UMGS1663. Next base: position 2,449 of record CANRFE010000137.1, read on the forward strand.
AAGAAATCATAATCTCCATAATTTTGTAATCTTCCATTACATAAAGAAATAACCTGTTTTACGATGTTATCTTGATTTGTTTCTGCAAGATAAAAAAAGTCTTCTAGTAACTCTTGCTCTTCTATTTCTTCCTTTCTTAAAAATTTTTCTCCTTGGTTGACTCTATGTGCATTTAATATAATTTTACTTTTGGCTGCCTGCCTAAAAATTTTATTTAGTACAATAGTAGTAATGGTTTCTGAAGCAATCATATCTTTTAAAACACTCCCTGGTCCAACGGAAGGAAGTTGGTCAACATCTCCTACTAATACCAATTTTGTTCCTTGGTAAAGTGCTTTTACTAAATAATTCATTAAAAAAATATCCACCATGGACATTTCGTCTACAA
>CANRFE010000138.1 GCA_947629805.1 uncultured Clostridia bacterium
TACCTCTTTCCGCACAAAAAAACTGTGCAATTCAAAAATTTTATTTTTTGAATTTACACAGTTAAATTTATACTATTGAAAGCATGGAGAGTAGAGTAAAGAAACGTGAGTAGAAAAATAAAAATAGAGTAGAGTCACTTACGAGCGAATCGAAGATACGCGAGAAAGCAAAATTTTGGAAATATCCAAGCAAGGCTTGGGTAATTTCCAAAATTTTGCTAGCGTGGCGCCACTAGCGTGGCGCCATTTTTACGTTTATAAATAGAAAAGGAGGCCACGAAAAATAAAAAAGGTGGTATGAGAAAAATGAGTTTCAGTGAAATGTTTGCTATATTAAAACAAAAAGAAAAAAGAAAAATACTATTTGTACAATGTGGGCATTTTTATATAGCAATAGGAGAAGATGCTGTTTTTCTGCATCAGAAATTGGATTTAAAATGCACTTGCTTTAAAAATCATATTTGCAAAGTAGGAGTACCAACTGATGCATTAGAAAAATATTTAAGAAAGTTAGAACAATTAAAATATGCTTATATAGTGTATGATTATGAAAAGACGAAAAAAGAATTAATAAAAAAATGTGTAGCAATAGGAAAATACCATACAATACAAGAAAAAACTATTAATTGTTTACAATGTAAAGGAATAAGTAAGTATAAAGAAGAGGAATATATAATGGCAGTAGCAAAGTTACTAAAAAAAGAAGAGGAAAACAAAAATTTTAATATAGAGGAAGTAAAAAATGGGAAATGAATTCAGTAAGTTAAAAGAAAACAATAGCCTTATTCTAATTCCCAAAATAGAAAACTATATTGAATATATATTAGACATTTTGGTAAAAATTCCAAGAACAGAGAAGTATAGCATAGGAAATGAATACAAACTATCTATGTACCAAATGCTTGAAAAAGTAATGTATTTGAATAAAATTGGAAAAAACCAAAAAGAACAATCGATAGAAATATTAAATAAAATAGATGTGTTATTAAATTGTCAAAGAATGTATTTACGAATTATGAATAAATATCATTGGCTTGACAATAAAAAGTTTCGTATTGCAATGGAACATATTTATGAAATAGGAAAAATAATAGGAGGTTTAATGAAATATTATGCCAAAAACAATACGAAATGAATTTGACAAAAAATTAAACTATGAAAATTTAATGAAAGCCCATAAACTAAGCAGAAAAGGAAAGGGATTTAGAAAGGAAATAATAGAATTTAACTTAAAACAAGAAGAATATATTTTGTGGTTATATCATGCATTAAAAAACAGAACCTATAAACATCGGAGGATATCGTATTTTTTATATTTCTGAACCAAAAGTAAGAAAAATTGAAAAAAGTAGATATATTGATAGAATAGTACATAGGTGGTTAGTAGATAATTTTTTAATTCCTTATTTTGTACCAACATTTATTGCTACATCGTATGCTTGCTTAAAAGGAAAAGGAATGCATAAGGCGTGTTTAGATGTTCAAAAAGCAATGTTGCATTGTAAAAGAATTTGGAAAAAATATTATATTTTGAAAATGGATATCAAAAAATATTTTGAAAGCATTGATAAAGCAATATTGTATCAGATTATCAAGAAAAAAGTAAAAGAGGAAAAATTATTATGGTTATTAAAAGAAATTATTTATTCTAATAAAGCAGAAAAAGGACTTCCTATTGGAAACTATACCTCTCAAATGTTTGCAAATATTTACTTGAATGAAGTAGACCAATATAGCAAACACACTTTACATTGTAAGTATTATTTTCGTTATATGGATGATTCTGTTATTTTAGTACAAACAAAACAGCAAGCAAAGGAAATATTATATAAAGTACAGCTTTTTTTACAGGAACATTTACAGTTAGAATTAAATAGTAAAACACAAATTTTTAAAGACAAACAAGGGATTAATTTCTGCGGTTATAAAATAAAAGAATATAGATTAAAAATAAGAGATAAACGGGAAACAAAAATTAAAGAAAAAAATAAAAGAACTAAAATATAAAATAAAAACAAAACAGATAACGAGTAAAGAAGCAAAAAAGTATTTATGTGGGCATATTGGTTATATTCAAATAGCAAATGTAAAACAATTAACAAAGAAATTATTTTTTACAAAAGAATAAGCAAATAGGGATAAATCAAAAAGCAAACAACACCAACAATCGTGTGAAACGTGGTGGTAACTACAACAACGAAAACCCAGTCTCCAACCGTAACAACAACAATCCGAACAATAGCAACAACAACTATGGTTTTCGTCTCGCACTCTAATAGTATTTGAGATGATATATTTTACGAAATATATCCAGTAAAGTATTAGATATTAAAGAGATTTATTCCTTCCTAATTTTAGGTAAACAAGAATCAGTAAAATTTATATTAGTAAGTTTTAAGAAAAACCTTAAAACAGAATCTATAAATTTTATGCTTTTATATAGAGAAAAGGAAAAAATGATAAATTTATGTTTTTTAAGTGGGAGAGTAGAAAATAAAATTGACTTGCAATTTATTTATTATCAAAGGAAAACGGTACTAGAAAAAAAGCATATTTCTATGGTAGAAATAGAATTACAAATGAAAAACAAACAACGAATAATTTTACGTGCCTACAATGAAATAGCAGATTGGATTTATCAAAATATAAAACAAAAAGATTATATTTTTATACAAGGAAGACTACATAGCAAATTTATAGAAATAGAAGAAATAATACTCCATTAAAAAATTATTTCGTATAAAAAATGAAAAATCAGTGTCAATGAAATTTGAAAATGTCCCAAAATTTTTTAAACATTAGCCCTAAAAATTTAGTTTTTTAGGGCTAAATTTT
>CANRFE010000139.1 GCA_947629805.1 uncultured Clostridia bacterium
CCCCAGCAAGGTGCTAATCTCCCATCTGTATAAAAGCGCTGTTCCCACATTCCATTTTTACTTTGCGTTTTTTTACAAAAATTTGTATAAAATTTTGCTGTTTGCTCTTTCATGTTTAAAATATCTAATGCTTTTGTTACGAAAACAGCATCTCTTGGCCAGCAGTAAGAATAACGTCCACATTTACTTCTTTCTTCATCTATTTCAATTGCTGCTGCTATTCCTCCTGTTTGGCTATTGCAAAGAAGAGAAAATAACAAAATGCTTCTTACATAAATTTGTTTTATATTTTCATATTCTTCCAAGCAATCCTCTTTTCTTTCTCTATTTTTTGCTAAGCTTTCTTGCCATTCTTCCTTTTTGCTTAATATTTTTAACCCATCATGTTCTTTTACATAATTATTCCAATATTTTTTCGCATTTTTATATTCTTTAGCGGTATCTATTTTTCTTATTTTTTCTATATCCTCTATTATTTCATCGAATTCATACTTGTTTTTATTATCCTTTATATAAATATAAATTTCAAATTCTTTACTCTCTCCTGGTTGCAAGTTTCCTATTCTATAGCTAATTGCTGAATCGTTTGCCATACCAATATAATCTTTATCCTGCAAAATTCCCGCATTTATTTCTTCTTTGCTATGGTTTAAGCGATGGCCGAAAATTGGTAATTTTGAAAAAATACAATAGGTATAGTCATGACTATATTGAAATAAAATATTTTGTTCTATTTTACTCCCCACCATATTATTGTCATTGGATAATAGATTAGAATATAGCAAAAAATCGACATTTAAATCAATCGTATTTTCATTTGTTAACTTATATTTTTTGATTATTACATCTTGTGAGACACTAACAAAATCTGTTTGTAAAATGGATAAATTAAAATATGTATTTTTTATTTTTGTATTTAAGATGTTGGTATTTTCGGTATAGTATTGTTCATATTGATTATTCATGTCATCATGTAAATAAATTAAAGAAGAATCATTGATTTTAACTCCCGTATACATCGTGTCAATAAATTGTCTATAATCTCTGGTTGGATAAAAAAGTCTTAGCATCTCTCCCTGATAGCTAAAACTTGCTACTATTTTTTCATTTCCGATAACTGCTTCATTATAATATTTCTTTTTCATACGTGCTCCTTAAAATATTACTTATACACATTTTTAAATGTCCCAAAAGGGACAGATGCCCCTTTAGAAAACGTCCCTAATGGGACTCTACTATTTTGACAATTTGTTGCTCTAATTCTTTTATTCTATCGTTGAGTTTTTCGATTTCTTCGTCACTGGCATCTTCTACTAACATTTCATTTTGCACAATGTTAGACATATCTTCTAATTCTTCTTTTAAGGTTTGAATTCTGTCTAATACTTCTAAGCGAATATACCTTCTTTCATGTTCTTTAGCTCCTTTGATTCTGCCTAATCTTTGTACTTTTTCGTTTAATTCATATTCTTCTCCATATTCTGGAATAATAACTGGAATTTGCGTTGTTCCTTGTATTTTTTGTTTTAAGGCAATCTGTCCTTCTGGCTCTCCATGTACTAAAAAAATGGTTTTTGGTTTTTCAAAGAAAGAATAAACAAAGTTCAATAACCATTCCTGGTCTGCGTGACCAGAATATCCTTCAATATATTCAATTCGAGCATTTACTGCTATTTCTTCTCCAAATATTTTTACCGTTTTTGCTCCATCTACAATTTTTCTTCCTAAAGTTCCTGGTGCTTGATAACCTACAAACAAAATCGTACTATTAGGATTCCACAAATTATGTTTTAAATGATGTTTTATTCTTCCTACTTCACACATACCACTTGCCGATATAATAATAGAAGATTCTTCTTTGGTATTTAATTCTTTTGATTCTTCTGCCGTTCTAGTAAATTTTAAGCCTGGAAATTCTAGCGGATTATCGCCTCTTTTCATTATTTCTTGGGTTTCTTCATCAAACAATTCCATGTTATTACGGAATATTTCTGTTGCCGAAATAGCAAGTGGGCTATCCACATACACAGGAGCATTCATGAGAGTACGATATTTTTCTTTAAATTCTTCATCTGTTTTTTGCTCTTTCAAATTATTTAGTTCATACAAAATTTCTTGCGTTCTTCCTACAGCAAAAGATGGAATAACAACAGTTCCCCCTTTATTTAAGGTTTCTGCTACAATGTTTAAAAAGAGTTCTGCTTTGTCATCGTTACGAGTATGTAATCTTCCTCCATAAGTAGATTCCATTACCAAATAGTCTGCACTTTCTATCATAGTTGGCGAAGATAAAAGTGGTATATCATTGTTTCCAAGATCTCCTGTAAATACGGCTTTCGTCATTTTTCCATTTTCTGTTGCCCATACCTCAATAATACTAGAACCTAACATATGTCCTGCATCATTAAAACGCACTTGTATTGCATCTGTAATTTCAATAATCTCGTCATATTTTACAGGTTCAAATATTTCAAGAGATTTTATTGCTTCTTCGGCTGTATATAATGGTGGTTCTGGATCTAAGCCTTTACGCAATCTTTTTCTATTTTTCCATTCTATTTCCATTTCTTGAATATGACCACTGTCTGGTAGCATAATGGAACATAAATCGCAAGTTGCCTTTGTTGCATAAACTTTATTTCGAAAACCTTCTTTATATAGTTTAGGAATTCTACCAGAATGATCAATATGGGCATGCGTTAATAGCATAAAATCAATTTCTTGTACATCAAAAGCAAATGGTGCCGAATTTTCCCATTCATCTTGTGCTTGGCCTTGGT
>CANRFE010000140.1 GCA_947629805.1 uncultured Clostridia bacterium
GTATATTTCTAATATTTGAAATGTTTATAGTTTTACCTATAAATTATATTAGTGCAAATATACTAAGGAAAGGAGAAAGGCTTATGACAATATGTTGGTTTTTTAAACGGAGATGGCTGTGCTTAGAGCAAAGTTATCTTATGTTCCCAAGAAGGAGAGTCCGTAAGTTGGACTTTCCTTTATTTTTTATTGACATTTTATGGAACTTATGCTATTATATTTATAGGGAACGCATTAAAAAACCGACACTATATGAAAAAACTACTATCAATTATATGGTTGATAGTAGTTTTTTTATATATCAATATTATACAAGGAGAAGTAACAAATGAAACGAAAAAGTAAATTATATGATAATATTTGCAAATTTGAAAATATAGAAAGTGCATATGATGAAGTATGTAAAAATACTAAAAATAAAAATAAAGTTGCTAATTTTAGAGAATACAAATGTCTTTATATTTCAAGAATTCATAATATATTAGAAAATAAGCGCTATATTCCCGGACCATATAATGAATTTACAATTTATGAACCGAAAGAAAGAAAAATTGTAAGTCAAAATATGCAAGATAAAATTATAAACCATTTAGTTGCTAGGTTTATCCTTTACCCTGCTATTCTTCCTTGCTTATTAGATATTAATGTTGCTAGTAGAAAAAATTTAGGAACAAGTAGTGGTTTAAAATTTGTTCAAAATTTTCATAGAATTTGTACAACCAAATATAATACATATTATATTTTAAAATGTGATATAAGTAAGTTTTTTGCCAGTATTAATCATGATATTTTGAAAGCCAAGGTTAAGCGAAGAATAAAAGATAAAGATGCTTTAAAAATAATATTTGATATTATTGATACTGAAAAAAATGGACTTAGCATTGGGGCTATGACTAGTCAAATTTTGGCAATTTTTTACTTAAATGATTTAGACCACTATATTAAAGAAATTTTAAAAATAAAATATTATGTACGCTATCAAGATGATTTTTTATTATTTCACCACTCTAAGGAATATTTAAAATATTGTCTAGAAAATATTAAAAATTTTTTAGAAAAAGAAAAATTACGTTTAAATGATAAAACTAGAATTTATAAATCTACTAATAATTTTTCTTTTTTAGGAAGAGATATAAAAAACCATTATATTCGATACCGTAACATAAAAAGAAAAATAAAATCACGAATTTTTTTATACAAATTTGAAGCCATCCCTTTAAGTAGTCTAGTATCTAGTCTCATTTGCTATAAGAATTTAACAAAAAAAGATAAGTTTTTTAAGGATTTAAACATATAAATTAAAAATAGCACAATTTTTATATTGTGCTATAAAATAGTTCTAAAATTAACTCCCTTTCGGCATTTCCCTACTAACAAATCAATTTATCTATTTTTGTTTTATAGTTATATTTACATAACTAAAGGAAATAGTTTGTTTCTCTCTAAAACTTCTCATATTTTACCAATAGTAAATATATCCACAGTTCTTTAGAGAATCTAGGGGGCGCACTGAATTAGTGTTGTTGACGTTGTTGTTGTTGAAATAGCCGTTGTTCTCGTTCACATTAAGCACGTTGTTGTCGTTGTTGTTGTTAGGCGAAGCCAACCACCAATTGCCACCGTTCAACCATTCCCTAATTATCTTTCTTCATATTTATTGAATTTAACCAACCAAAAATATATTTTGTAATGTCGTCTAATTTTAACCCAAATTTATAATATTGCTTTTGGTTAATTATTTGTTTGTCATACGACATATTTAGTAAAAAATCTATAACTTTTATTTTAGCAATTATTTTATTTATAGTTTCTTTTTTTTTATTAATATTTTCTGTGCAATTAGCCTCATAACATAATTCTAACATATCGAAAGAATTTACTCTAATTCTATTCTTTAATTCTATATCTTTTTTAGGATAATTATCCATTTTTGAGTCTACCAATACAATAAATTCTCTCATAAAATTTACAACTTTAAACTTTTCTTCCTTTGAAATTGCATTCTTACAAAAGCCTGATTTTGGTATGTTATTTTGCTTTTCTTGTTTTATTTGATAGTTAAATAAATATGAAATAATATATGCATCTCTTCCATAAGTTTCATAAAAGTTTCCAGTTTTTAGTAGTATAATAGTTTTAGAATATAATTCTTTAATATTTTTTATCATATTAACTCTACTCATGAATATTTACCCTATCTTATACCCCACAAAATTATTTATTGTTTCCTATACCCTTGCGACCAGCAGACACTAGGCCTGCTTGTCGCTTCCATATTGTAAACTTTTCATTCATCCACGCTCGAGTCTAACAATAATTCATATGTTTTCACCTTTACAGCTTCCTCGAAAACAGAAGTTTGAACTAAAACTAGGGGGCGCAACGAACAAGATAAGCTGACGTCGCTGCTGAGTAAACAGCCGCTGCTCCCGTGCAAATAAAGCACGCTGTTGCCGTCGGTGCCGGCGTTGCTGTTAGTTGGCGAAGCAAACCAACAACCGTGTCCCCTGGCCTTTATTGTATATTCCTTTTCTTTGGTCTGTTGTTAACCAGTTACTACTAGTATTTTCTTTGTAGCCATACTTTTCAACTGTTGGTTTTATATTATCTTTTTTTCCAGTACCTTCAGTTTTCTCCATAGTATTATATGAGTATGCAAATAATTCTACTGTTGGTCCCCCTATTGCAAATGCCGCTCTATTGTCATTGTCCTTGTATTTGTTCCATGGTGAGTCTTTTTCGTCTGTATCTGTTAAATATGCTACCCCTTTTATGTTCGA
>CANRFE010000141.1 GCA_947629805.1 uncultured Clostridia bacterium
GGGAAAAGTAGGGAATATGAAGAATAAAATAAAAAATATTGTAAAAAATAATAAAATTATTTACATAATCTATTATTATGTTATGCTTACTTTTATAAAAATTTTTTCTTTATTCTTTAAAGTGAAAAAAAACCAAATTTTATTCGTAGTATATGGTGGGAAAAAATATGATGATAGCCCAAGATTTATATATGAGTATATAAAATCAAATGAAAAATACAATAAAATGTCATGTAAATGGGCGTTTATAGAACCAAAAGAATTTGATTTTATTCCTGAAGATGAAAAAGTAAAGATTGATACAATGCAATATTATATAACAGCTTTAACCTCAAAGTATTGGATAACAAATTCGTCAGTACAAAGAGGATTAAGATTTAAGAAAAAGCAAAATAAATATATATTTTTTATACATGGTATAGCGGCACTAAAAAAATTTGGAATTGATTTAAATAGTAATAATAAATCGTTTAGAATAAGAAAAAATGAAGAATTTGACATGATTTTTATTGAGGGAAAAAAGGAAAAAGATATTTGGGTAAGAGCCGACAAAATGGATGGCAGTAAATTTTTCCTAACGGGGTTACCTAGAAATGATGAATTATATCATAGAAAGCAAGAAGATATTGATAAAATAAAGGAAAAGCTAGGAATACCAAAAGATAAAAAAACGATATTATATGCACCAACTTTTAGGGAATTTTATTTAGATAAAAAGTTAAATAATGTGATTAGCAATCCTTTTAATTTTGCAAAATGGGAAAAAGAGCTTGGAAATGAATATGTATTTTTATTTACAGCTCATTATCAAATAGGAAAATTATTAGGAATTCCAGAAAACAGTAAATTCGTTATGAATTTTTTTGAATATCCATATATAAATGATTTGTTACTAGTTTCTGATATATTAATATCAGATTATTCAAGTATATCGTTTGACTATTCAATCTTAGAAAGACCAATTTTTTGCTACGCTTTTGATTATGAAGAATATAATGAAAAAAGAGGCTTTTATACTGACCCTAATGAAGTATTTTCACAAGGTGCAATAAGAGAAGAAGAACAATTATTGGAATATATAAAAAATATCGATTATCAAAAAGAGTGTGAATATACTAGAGAAAAAATAAAAAATGAATATATTATAGATAGCAAAGGAGAAGCAACAAAAATAACAGCTGATATTATCTTTAATGAAATATGAAAGGGAAAAAGTATGTTGGAGAAAAAAGCAGAAAATGTCGAAATTAGAGTTTTACACGTAGTAGGCAGTATGCAACAGGGTGGCACTGAAAACTTTATAATGAATGTATATAGAAATATAGACAGAACAAAAGTGCAATTTGATTTTTTGGTAAATAGAAAAGGAGTATTTGAGAATGAAATAAAAGAATTAGGAGGAAGAGTATACTACACTCCAGCATTACAAAACGTAGGGCAAATTAAGTATATTAAAAATTTAGACGAATTCTTATTGAAGCATAAAGAAGAATATGATATAATTCATTCACATATCAATCAAGTTACAGGGGTGATACTAGAAAGAGCAAATAAAGCTGGAATACCAATTAGAATAGCACATGGACATAATAATAGATATGGACCAAATTTTTTCGTAAATTTATATAAAAAATATTTAGGAACAAAAATAAAAGACAATGCAAATTATAGATTTGCATGTTCAAAGCAAGCAGGAGAGTTTTTGTATGGCAAAGGGGAAAAGTTTCAAGTAATTAATAATTCGATAGATACAAGTAAATTTGTGTTTAATGAGAAAATAAGAAATGACGTGAGAAATTCTTTAAATATTGATGACGAGTGTTTTGTTATTGGAAGTGTTGGTAGATTTAATTACCAAAAGAATCCTTTATTTATACTAAACATATTTAATGAATATACTAAGCTAAATAATAATTCAAAGTTATTATTGATAGGTAAAGGAAAATTAAAAGATAAAATTTTGAAGTACATAGATAAACATAAATTAGATAACAAAGTTATAATTCTTGAAGACAGAAAAGATGTAAATGAGTTAATGCAAGCAATGGACTATTTTTTACTTCCATCGAGATATGAGGGACTTGGAATAGTGCTAATTGAAGCACAAGCATCGGGACTAAAATGTATTACCAGCGAAAAAGTTGTTGCAGAGGAAGCAAAGGTTACTGATTTATTAGAATTTTATTCTTTAAAAAATAATGCAAAACAATGGGCTGAGGAAATAGAAAAAAATAGAAACTATGGAAGAAAAGATACATCTAAACAAATAAAACAGAAAAAATTTGATATAAATGCTACTGCAAAAGAATTAGAATGTATGTATGAAACATTTATAGCAGAAAGGATAAATGGAAACAAATGATAAAAAAATTATTTACTATTTTAATGGTAGTATATCCAATTCTAAATATATATGCTACTCCAATTCAAAGTGTATCGATTTCAGACATGCTATTAATAGTTATAATACCATTTTTATTAATTGATATTTATACTAATAATAAAAAAATAAAACTGAATATGGGGATGGTATTAATAGTTTTATACACGTTATTTCAATTATTAATAATTGAAATAACGTGTGATAATGAATATATAACTAAAGTGTTAATGCCCACAGTAAGAATTTTAGTATATTTTGGAACGATTGCACTTTTCACTAAAACTTATTTCGATATGGAATTGGGATTAAAAGTATTAAAAGCTGTTGCATTATTTGTAGTATGTTTTTTATTTGTTCAGATGATATTTATTAATTTA
>CANRFE010000142.1 GCA_947629805.1 uncultured Clostridia bacterium
TCATTTAAGGAATTTTCTGCAAATTCTTCTTCAAACTCTACTGCTACCGTTACCAATTCTTCTATGTTTTGAAGTCTACTTTCTGCCTCTACTGTATTTTCTAATTCTAAAGCCTTGCTATAACCACTTTGTTTTAAGACCATTTGTAATAATTCTGAAACTTCCAATTCTTCTTGTTTTTGTCGCATTTCTTCTATAAGAGCAACAAATTCTTTTCCATTGGCAGCCACACGATTTAGTCCATATTCTTCTGCTCTTTTTATTACTTCATACATAGAAATTCCTTTTTGATAAGCAATTTCTTCTATCTTTTCTAAGCTTGTTTTTCCAATACCACGTTTTGGTTCATTAATAATTCTTTTTAATGATATATTATCGGATGGATTTGCAATTAAACGCAAATAACTGATGGCATCTTTTATTTCTTTTCTTTCATAAAATTTTAAGCCACCTACTATTTTATATGGAATATCTTCTCTTCTTAAAATATCTTCTATTGCTCTTGACTGTGAATTCATTCGATATAAAATAGCATAGTCTGAATAATTAAAATATTCTTCCCTTTTTAAAACATTTACTTGTTCTACAATGTATCTTGCTTCGTCGTACTCATCCTCTCCCTGATAAATACAGGGTAAACTTCCCTTTTCGTTTTCTGTCCATAATTTTTTATCATATTTTACTTCATTGTTTTTAATAACAGCATTTGCAACTTCCAAAATATTTTGAGTACAACGATAATTTTGTTCTAATTTAATAATTTTTGTTCCAGGAAAATCCTTTTCAAAATTTAAAATATTGGAAATATCTGCTCCGTCTAAAACTATAAATACCTTGGTCATTATCTCCTACAACTGTAATATTTCCATATTTGGAAGCAAGAATAGAAACCAACATAAATTGTGCTTTGTTCGTATCTTGGTATTCATCTACTAAAACATATTGGAATTTTTCTGTATAATATTCTAATGCTTCTGCATTTTGCGTTAAAATTTTAATAGTATCATTAATAATATCATCAAAATCTAAAGCATTGTTTTCTTTTAAACGCCTTTGGTACAAATGATATATTTCGGCAATTTTCTCTTTTCGATAATCTCCTGCATATTTTGCTAAATATGCCTTTGGCTCTAACATTTCATTTTTTGCATTACTAATTTCTGCTAAAACTGACCTATCGTTAAATAGTTTATCATCTACTCCTAAGGTCTTTAAGCATTCTTTTATCAGAGTTCTTTGGTCACTTGTGTCAAAAATAAGAAAAGAAGAATTGAAACCAATACAATCAATATATTTTCTTAAAATACGTACACAAATAGAATGAAATGTTCCCATCCAAATATCTTTAGCAGCATTCTCTACTAGTTTTTCTACTCTTTCTTTCATTTCGTTAGCAGCTTTGTTTGTAAAAGTGATTGCTAAAATATTCCATGGCGCAATATGCTTTTTAGCAATTAAATAGGCAATTTTATGGGTTAATACCTTTGTTTTCCCACTTCCTGCACCCGCAATTACTAAGCATGGCCCTTGTGTTTCTAATACCGCTTCTTTTTGTTTTTCATTTAAGCCTTCAATTAATTCTTGCATGTTATTTTCTCCATTTCTTGATAGGATTGCTTATATCTCCCATTTTCTATGTTCCTTAGTCTATCTTATTTTTGCTCTGTTGTCTAGCGAACATGCAAAAATTTTATAAAAATTCTTCTTTCTTTATTTTTTCTATAATTTTTTCTAAACTTTCTTGTATTTCTTCTGCACAATGCTGATATACATTTCTATCATATCCCCAAGGATCTTGAATATCTAAGTCTTTCCCGTTTTTAGCAAGGCCTGCATATTCTTTCATGGTATAAATTTTTTCCTTCAATTCTGGATAAAGATATTTTACATTTTGTTTATGAGAATTCGTTGCACACAAAATGACGTCCATTTCTTTTATTTTAGAATCTCGTATATTGGTAGCTCTATGTGCGGTAATATCGACATTATATTGTTTCATTACTTCAACGGCATGATTGGTAGGTTCTTCTCCTGTTTGTGCATAAATACCACAAGAAAAAACTTGTGCCTTTATGTTATTTTCTTTTATCTTTTTTTTCATCATTCCTTCTGCCATAGCACTTCTACAAATATTGCCTGTACAAATAAACATGATTTTCATTTTATTCTTCCTTTCGTTTATTCTTTCTTCTTATTATACCAATTTTTGTAGAATTATGCTATTTATTTCTAAAAAATGTCCCTTTAGAAAACGTCCCTAAAGGGACATTGCCATCATACCTAATAAAAAACCGAATATATTGCCAAGTGCTGTCATTCTACCACGATACAAAGTGTTGGATTCTGGCATTAATTCCCCTGCTACAATATAGAGCATTGCACCTGCTGCAAAGCTTAGGCACATGCTAATAATTTCTTGTGAAATCCCCCCTACTAATGCACCAAAAAAAGCTCCTATTCCTGTAGTTACTCCAGATAACAATACATAAAATACCACTTTTCCTTTTTCCATTCCTCCGTTTTTCATGGGAACTGCCATAGATATTCCGCTCTGGGATGTCATGAATTGCAATAGTTATTGCAAGAGAATATCCGAAGTTTTAATGATGCTTCAAAGCCAGAGCCAATGCTTAAGCCTTCCGGGAAATTATGAAGTGCAAGCCCTATCCCAACTGCAATTCCAGTTTTAAGCAAAGTATTTTTCTTAGCATATAACTTATTTTGTAC
>CANRFE010000143.1 GCA_947629805.1 uncultured Clostridia bacterium
TGCTAAAAAATTATGGGAATATATGCATATAGAATATGACGATTTTATTCGTACAACAGAAGAAAGACATACCAAAATAGTAGAAGAAATATTTGATAAATTAATGGAACAAGGAGATATTTATTTAGGACAATATGAGGGTTGGTATTGTACACCATGCGAAACGTTTTTTACAGATACGCAATTAGTAGATGGCAAATGTCCAGATTGTGGAAGAGAAGTAAAAAAGATGAAAGAAGAAGCCTATTTCTTCAATATGAAAAAATACCAAAAAAGACTAGAAGAATTTTATGAACAAAATCCAGATTTTATTGCACCAGAATCTAGAAAAAATGAATTGTTTAATAATTTCATTAAACCAGGCTTAGAAGACTTATGTGTGAGTCGTACAAGTTTCGATTGGGGAGTAAAAGTAAAAAAGAACCCAAAACATGTGGTATATGTATGGCTAGATGCTTTAACCAATTACATTACAGCTTTAGGCTATGGAACAAAAGAAGATGGAAAATTAAAAAAATACTGGCCTGCAGATTTACAAATAGTAGGAAAAGACATTATTCGTTTTCATGGTATTTATTGGCCAATTTTCTTAATGGCGTTGAATTTACCAATACCAAAGAAATTATATGCACATGGTTGGATTATGATGAAAGATGGAAAAATGTCAAAATCGAAAGGAAATATTGTATATCCAGAATTGTTAATAGAACGTTATGGCCTAGATGCTACCAAATATTTTTTATTAAAAGAACTACAATATGGACAAGATGGTGTTTTCACACCAGAAGGTTTTGTAGAAAGATACAATATAGATTTATGTAACGATTTAGGAAATTTATTAAATAGAACCATTGGTATGATGAATAAATATTTTGCAGGTGTAATTCCAAATAAAACACAAGCAAAAAACGAACAAGATGATGCATTAGAAACCTTTGTGTTGGAAAAAGTAAAGCAAGTAGAAGAAAATATGGACAGTATTCATGTAAGCAATGCTTTAGCAGAAATTTGGAATATTATTGCAAGAAGTAACAAATATATTGATGAAACAGCACCTTGGACATTAGCAAAACAAGAAACAGAAGAAGCAAAAGAAAAATTAGCATCTTGTATGTATCATTTAGCAGAAAATTTAAGAATGGTTGCTATTTTGTTACAACCATTTATGCCAGAAACTTCACAAAAAATGTTAAACCAATTAGGAATAAAAGAAAAAAGCAGGATAGAATGGGATAGCATAAAAAAATATGGTGCAATTCCAGAAGGCAGTAAAGTAATAGAAAAAGGAGAACCTTTATTCATGCGACTAGAGGTAGAAGAAGAAGTAAATTACATTAAAGAAGAAATGCAAAAATAAAAGAAAATAAAGAGGTGCTAAAGATGGATGAAAAACATAGACAATATTGTATTAAATTAGGAAATCCTTATATGAAGGAGGAACGTTACCAAGAACAGTTGAAAGCCAATGCAACAGATACTTCTTCTTGGATTCCAGAAGAAAGCGTAAACGAAATGGGAAATTGGTTGAAAAATAGCAAAAAATTCACAAATTAGACATATTAAAAAACTATAATAAAGTAAGAAGATAGAGCAATAAGGGGGTTATATTGCTCTTCTTTTGAAGTTCGAGTTAAAAAAGGAGAAAAAGAATGAATGATGTTACTATAGTTGTAGTAGATGATGAGGCAAGAATGCGTAAATTAGTAAAAGACTTTCTAAATCAAAAACAATATAAAGTAATAGAAGCAGCAGATGGAGAAGAGGCTTTAACCATATTTCAAGAAAATCAAAATAAAATTAGCTTAATTTTATTAGATGTTATGATGCCAAAATTAGATGGTTGGTCAGTTCTTCGCCAAATTCGTCAAACCTCCAATGTACCTATTATTATGCTAACGGCAAGAGGAGAAGAACAAGATGAATTATTTGGTTTTGAATTAGGAGTAGATGAATATATTGCAAAACCATTTAGTCCTAAAATATTAGTAGCTCGTGTAGAGGCCATTTTGAACCGCACCAAACAAAAAGAAAATAGCATAAAAGAATATGGAGGAATTATTATTGATAATGACGGAAGAACCGTAAAAGTAGATGGAAAACAAATAGATTTGAGCTTAAGAGAATATGAATTATTAAAATATTTGATTGATAATCATGGCATTGCTTTATCTCGAGATAAAATTTTGAATAATGTTTGGAATTATGATTATTATGGAGATTCTAGAACCATAGATAGTCATATCAAAAAAATTCGTCATAAATTAGGGAAAAAAGGAAAATATATTGAAACCATGCGAGGAATTGGTTATAAATTTGAAGTAAAATAGCAAATCAGGTGAAAAAATGAAATATGTAAAACAAAAATTCAAATCCGTACGTATTCGCTTATTTCTTAGCTTATGCTTGGTAGTGTCTGTTATAGTATTATTTTTAATTATTATTAATAATGTTGTATTAGAGAGCTTTTACTTATATTCCAAAGTAAAAAATGTCAAATTGGCGTATGAAAAAATTAATAATTTTTATAATACCATAGCACAAAATGAAAATAATACAATTAACATAGAAGAAGAATTAAATCATATTGCCTTAAAAAATGACTTTGACATTTTAATTCAAGAGGGACAAAATATTTTAATTTTTAGTTCCGATAGAAATTTAACTTCTAGTATTAACAAAATTAATGAAATGATTTTAAATGGAACGGCACA
>CANRFE010000144.1 GCA_947629805.1 uncultured Clostridia bacterium
CTCATTGAAATTATGTATTGGCGTCATATTTAACAATGTATCTCTCATAATCTTTTTCGCTTCATTTCTTTTTTTAAAAACATCCTTTACTTGCTTTATAATCGTTTCTCTTTCATCTATATTTTTAGGAATAGGTAATACCAATTCATAAATACGTCTGCCAAGAGTATCAATAATGTCTTGTGTAAATTGTTTAGATCTTATTTGTTCTTTTACAATCGGAGATGATAACAAGGCAAGCAACAGATACGGATTCATCTTTGCTTTATCTTTACACCTTAATTTATAAAGATGACTTTGATAAACAATTTTGGTATCTGCACTAGAAATCATTGCACAAGTTCCAACTAAATATGTGCCATCTTTAACCATTAGTATATCTTCTGCTTGTACATCTTGCTTTTCTTTTAATCCATCATAGATAGCTTGCTCTAGCCCTTGCTTAGGATCAAGTTTAATCTCCCAATTTGCAATATCAGAAGTTCTTATAAAAGGAATCGTTCCTGTTCCATATGCCAACTTCCCAACCTCATCACCAGTAGATATAGATATTATCCCATCTTTGACTAAATCTCCCAAAACCACTAATTCATAATCTTCTTTCAAACTTTCTAATTTATCTTTTATTTCTGGATTATAATAAATTGGCAAATAAATATTATTTATAATATCAGCCTGCTTAACCGTAAATCCTAAGTGATCGTAAGATAATGTTTCGCCAGCAACATACTTTTCATATCGTTCTTGTATAGCAGGTATATCATCATATGGGACCTCTAAGCCTCTGGAATCATGACCGCACCATTTTGCAACAGCCATAAAAATTTTATGTTCTAAATCAATTTCTTTACCTTCTGCTAACTTTGTCATAAGTACAGCGCATGTTTTTGCATGCGTATGTGGTTGAAATAACTCTTCTGGCATAGAGACAATAGCATCAATACGAGCATGCTTTTCAACATATTTCATAATATATTTATGGCTGGGATTGCAAAACATGCTTTCAGGTGCAACAATTCCTAATCTACCCCCTACCTGTAATAATGCAAGACACTTTTCAATAAATAACACTTGAGGCGTTTGATCTGATAATTCTTTATTTGTTTTCTCTAACTCCCCGTCTTTATTTGCTTGCCATTTATACCCAAGTTCATAACGTCTTAGAATAGATTTGTCATCAATTTTTAATTTTGAGCCATATGGTGGGTTGGTTAATACAACATTGTATTTACCATCTATAATAGTAGTTTGCGCCTTTACAGACCAGTTTATGGGATTATCCAAACTATTTTCGCAAAAGATACTTCCTCGCCCGTCACCAAGCAATGCCATATACGCTTTGGATGTTTTACTCAAAAAATTCTCTTTGTCAATGCCATTAAAATTTTTAATTGCCACTTCTTGCAATTCAGCAAAAATTTCTTTTTCTGGCCAATTCAATTCTTCACACTGCTTATTCACTTTCGCCCATACATATTTTAATGCTTCTACCAGGAAGCCTCCTGAGCCACAGGCAGGATCAACTATTTTATCTTTTTGTCCCGGATTCGTCATTGATAACAAAAGCTTAACAACATTTCTAGGTGTAAAGAATTGCCCCTGTGGCCCCCTCAAAGAAGGTCCAATAAACATTTCGAATGCATCTGCAATAACATCCCTTTCACTTTCCATTAGACAATATTGTTGCAGTTCGCCAACAATATGCGCAATAGAATTATCTGAAAGAGTAATTTTATCATTTTCATCAAATACATCTGGATATTTCTTTTTCACATCAATAAATAAATTCTGTATTCTTTTTGAAATACTGGCATGGTCTTCATTTACACCTGCGCGAAAATCAACTAAAGAGTCTCCTCGTTTATATCGTTCATCATATATCTTACAAAAAATAATATTTATTAACTGTGGAAGCAATTCTGTATCAAGTGTTTGCCCTGTATTGTTAGCTGCCAAATAATTTCTAATATTATTGAATGTATTTTTTAAATTATGTGTCTTTTTAAGCTCTTTTCTTTTAAATAATCCTATATCATCAACATTTTGACCATATAACGGTAAATTGGGGATCTCTTTAAAATCTACTCTACCATTCTGTTCATACTTTCTTAAATACAATATCTCGTTACCATTATACCAAGCTCCTAAATATGCTCTTGATAATCTTAAATAATCTTCTAACTGTGATCGTCCATCTTTACGGTTTTTCTTTTTACACTCTATAATTATATAAAGCTCCTCTTCCTTTTTGGCGGCAGAAGTAAAAACAGCAATATCAACAGGATATTCCTTTTTAGTATCTGATGGCCTAGCCTTTACTCTATACTGTGGTCTGGTTTGAATCATTTCTTTTGGATAGCAGTAATTTTCGACCAACATCTTTGAAAATGGTTGTGTTGCCTGTATTTCTTCCGGTGTAGCATTTACTTCCACTCCAGAAATATAATCAATAATTTTATCAGCCATTGCAAAACCTCCAAATCAATCTTATGTACAGCAAAACTACATATAGCTTTATTTTTTAATTATACTACAAGATATCCAAAATTGCATTAAAAATTCCAATGGATTATCCTCTCTCATCGACTTGTAGCAAAATGCTTATTACTGTAAACTGCCACATAATTGCTTTTTCCTTGTCTCAATAGCTTACATG
>CANRFE010000145.1 GCA_947629805.1 uncultured Clostridia bacterium
AAAATTTAGCCCTAAAAAACTAAATTTTTAGGGCTAATGTTTAAAAAATTTTGGGACATTTTCAAATTTCATTGACATAATTTTTAAAAAATTTTAAAAATTTTTATTGTAATAAGCTTATAATATTCTCTTTTTCTTGTACCCCTACTGTAGAATGTACTACTTTTCCTTCTTTAAATACCAAAAATGTAGGGATACTCATAATGCCATATTTTACTGCTAAGTCCGCTTCTTCGTCTACATTTACTTTACAAACTTTTGCCCTTTCTTGCATTTCTTTTGCAATTTCTTCTACTACTGGTGTCATCATTTTGCAAGGTCCACACCAACTAGCCCAAAAGTCTACTAATACTGGTACTTTTGCTTTTAAGACCTCTTCTTCAAAATTCTCACTTGTTACATTCATTTTTTTCTCCTCCTTTCCTTACATATTCAATAGCCGACATTCCTGCCACCATACCTTCATATACCGCTTTTGCTATTTGCAAAGTTCCCCCTGTACAATCTCCACAGGCATATAGCCCTGGTAGATTGGTTTCCATTTTTTCGTTAACAAGAATAGCATTTGTTGTTTTTTCTAATTTTATTCCTAGTTTTCTTGCTAAATCACTACTAGAGGCTGTTCCTATTGCAACAAATACACCATCTATTTTCTTTGTAGTATCATCTTCAAAGGCAACTTCTGTAACATGGTCCGTTCCTCGAACTTCTCGTATTTTTCTTTCTTCTACCAATATACCTTCTGCTCTTTTTTCTATGGCTTCCTCCCCATTGGTTAACATGGTAACCGATTTTACAAGAGGCAATAAAACTTGTGCTTCATGAAAAGCATATTCTTTACTTCCTAATACTGCTACTTCTTTTCCTTTGAAAAGAAATGCATCACAAACAGCACAATAGCTTACTCCTTTTCCTTCTAGTTCTTTTAGCCCTTTTATATCGCGCTTTTTTCTAGCAGATCCTGTTGCTAAAATAACTGTCTTTGCTTCATAAGTGTGATGAAAAGTAGTTACGATAAAATGCGTATTATATTCTATTTGTAGAACTTCTTCTTTTTTTATTGTAACACCTAAGTGAACTGCTTGCCTTTTTCCTATTTCTTGTAGTTCTTTTCCACTAGTTTCTTTTTCTAAGCCATAATAATTTTCTATTTTCCCTACTTTTTGTAAAGTACCTTCCTCTTTCGCAAGAATTAAAGTTTCTAAATTCGCACGCTTTGTATACAGACTGGCTGAAATTCCTGCTGGTCCTTCTCCTACTATAATGACATCATATATCACGTTTCTTTCCTCCTACAAAATATCATATAGAGTTTTAAATTCATAATCATTATTTCTTAAATATTGTATGACATCTGGTAATGTTTCATACGTTAAAATTTTATCTGCTGCATCATGCATTAAAATGACAACACTTTGCTTTTGCCCCATAGTATTTATTACGTTTTGCAACAATTCTTCTTTTGTTTTTGCACCTTCTGCATCTTTAGATAAACAATTCCAATCTAAAGATACAATACCATTTTGTCTTAAATATTGTTTTGCTTCTTTTTTTATAGCGTTATAATATCCTCCTTGTGAACCACCCGGAAAACGAAATACTTTTGAATGATAATCTGGATTACCTAATGCCTCTTGTATGCATTGTTCCGTATAATTGTATTCGTCGATTACCGTTTGGTTATTTTGATAAATTTGACTATATTTATGCGTATATCCATGATTTGCAATGTAATGTCCTTCTTCGAATTCCCTTCTTATTAATTCTGGATTGGCTTTTGCCCTATTTCCTAATACAAAAAAAGTTGCCTTTATTTCTTCTTTTTTCAATAAATCTAAAATATAAGGTGTAACTGCTTGTGTTGGTCCATCATCAAAAGTTAAAAATACCCTTTTTTTCTCCTGTGCTTGATAAATATTTTCTACTGCTTGCATTTGCTCTTCAGTAAATGGATTGGTATTTTTCGCTAATTGTTCTTCTCTTTTTTGTTGTTCTCTTGCCCTTTCTGCTTCTTGTTTTCTTTGTTCTTCTAATCTTGCTTCTTCCAATTGCTTTGCTTGTTGTATCGCCAATTGCTTTTCGTGTTGCTGTTTGGCAAGTTGCATTGCACTATAAATGGCTAATGCTATAATTACAAGCACTAGAAGAACTACGAAGAACACTTTTTTCTTATTGAGTTTTGGTTTTGTTTCTATGAATTCGTAATTGTATAACATTTTTCCCTCTTTTTTGACATTTTCTTTTTTTATTATATACATTTTCTTCAATTTTAACAAGATTTATATAAATTTTTTCATACTTTTTATCTTTTCTTTTGTACTTTCTTCTACTTGATGAGATTCTATTATTTTTTGTAATGCCTTTTGATAGGTAAAATTATCCAAATTCTTTTTTTCTAATAATTGCATTGTTTTTTCAGGAAATTTTATAAAAGCGATAGAAATTGCCCAAGCCACTGCCATTTTGGCATAGTAACCTTCTTGTTGTATGTTGCTAAATGTCTCTAATGCAAAATCAATATAATCTTCTGTTATATAAAAATTTAATAATACTACGATGGCAAAACGAATTTCAAATTCTTTTTGAGATTGTAAATAGGGTTGCAAAAAAA
>CANRFE010000146.1 GCA_947629805.1 uncultured Clostridia bacterium
TCTCTAAGTATTAAACTAAAGAAATTAGGGAATATTGTGTTTTTATGTGTATATTAGGAGAAAGTAAATACAATAGACTTCCTGCTACAATATTTGTAAATATATACATATTAATCATCTATTTGTAGCTAATAGTATCTAAAGAATTACCAGCTTTAAAACACATTATGAACATTTCAAGTATTCTTGCGTCACAATTTCGATACTTAAAATGATAAAAAATAGTATCGCAAAAGACCCACAAAAGACTTCCTCGCAGTATTTCTGTTACATTGTCATTTAATAGATGATGAATAAAAACTTCCAATACAAATTTCTCATTTATATACACTAAGTCTTCTCTATCATCTAACAAAACTTGTATTGGTTTACGTTTAAGTAACCAACTGCATTCGTAAGCTATAATTTTATCATAGTTTACTCTGTCAATTCCATGAAAATCTTTTAATCTTATAATATCTGTAAAATAATCCAAAACAATATGAGTTACCGTTCTGTAATTTAACCGAATTTCATTACCATCTTCAAGTTCAGTTTCTTTCAAAAAAATTTCATCATATATTTTTACAATAGCTGAAATTCTTTCTTCTATTTTATTTTTTCCTATAATATTAATCACTTCATCGTAGCTTACGAATTCAGATTTTACATTATACATCAGAATGCTCTCCTCTTAAAGATAATAATTGTTTGTAAATTGGCAATTCTGAAAAACTCTTATAATTTTCTATCCATAAATCAACATTATATGGCTTAGAAAAATTTTTTAATATATGACAGCCAATTTCGTCTCTTTCTAATGCATCTATACAATTCTTAATTTGTGGAGAAATGTATTTATTTTTTGATACTGAATCAGAGCCTAACTTAAAAGACCTGTCATATGTTTTTCTGCTTGCATTAACACACATAAGATAGCGCACTAATATTGCTATCATGCAAAGCATAAAAACTGCGAATACAAATACAATGGCCCAAAATCCAATATCCACTTTAAAAACCTCCCAGCAATTAATTCTTATCAGTTTCTTCCACACCACAAGAAACAATAAAAGCAAAAATACTGTACACTATACATGATATTAATAGGAAACCACATATGCAATGTACATATTTACCTAATGCATAGAAACTGTTGCCAAATTGTTGTATAACATAAAAATAAAAATTAACCAACAAAAAGATTATTCCTATACATAATAATGCAACTGTATGAGTCCTTTTATTTTTACAAAACGCAACTTCCATGACTGCACTAACCAACAAGGTAGATAAAACTAAGAACAAATCTTTATTAGAAAAGAAATCTCTTAGTATGCTTGAAAAATTTTGTGCAGAAGTACTTTTAAGAAAAGAATAAAGAAAAAGAGGAAATATTGATACAAAACCACCAACAGTCCATATCGCAAATCCTTTAATTATATTATCTTCTATTCCTTTAGAATTATCAGACGTAGCAATATTTGCTTTCTTTTGTCCTTTTTTTGTACTTCTTTCATGTTCTGCTATTGCTATAAAATAAAGTTTGAGTTGCATTATAAATTTCCTAACTGCCTAAAACGCCTATCATGTTGCCTACAATATAACAATTATATACCACATTGTTTATAAAGTCAAGTAAAATTTGAGCAATTTTAATACAAAAAAACATCTAAACCTCGATATTTTTGGTATATATTAACAGTTATATTAAAATTTGACAAAAATATTGTTGATTTTTTAGTTAATTTGTCTTTTTGTTATATAAACACAAAACTATTTGATATCATCTGAAACATATCAATTATTATTTATTAAATCAGTTTTGATAATCCCTTGTTTTAGAATTATGCGAATTCTACATTAAAAAAAATTAGTCAAAACAAACTCTAAAACTGTCATTATCGGCATTATATGACTTTTTATCCTTTAATAAGTCATATATATTATCATATTCAAGACTCTGTCTCCTGAATTTGATTTCTGCTAATATTATGTCAAGAACTTTTTCTATTTCTTTATAGGTTAAAGAGTTATTTTCAAATAAGGAAAATATTTCTTCTATACTCTTTAAAGTTTTGTCAGTTTTAAGTGTGTGTTCGATAAATTTGTCTAAATAAGGGATATTGTTAAAATCTATCATTTTTATCACCTACCTATCGTTATTGTCGACTTTAAAATCATCATAAACATTTAGAAAATAAACTTCTTCTAACCCCGAAATAGCAAGTAGCATTTCTTTTGTAAGTTTGAGACTTTCATTGCCCATTTTCAAGTAAATACCACCTTCACCACGAGCAACATTTTCGCATTTTAGACCATATATGTCACAATACTTCTTAAAACTTCAGAGTGTTTCATCGCAACACCTACTTTTAATATACTTTTTACTCGCCAAAATACATTTATCAGGCTTATTAAAGGTTTCTTGGTTGATATATTTCCTCTTGGCAAATACGTTTTTATCTTCAACTCTAAGTGTTAATAATTTAAAGAAAATCATAAAAATCTCCTCAATGGTTTTTATAATTTTTATTCTTAGATTTTTTGACATTTTATTGCTTAAAGACGTTAGTGCCATACTATGAGCCTCCTACTTAACATACTTCTTTTCAAGATAACATATC
>CANRFE010000147.1 GCA_947629805.1 uncultured Clostridia bacterium
GAATTAAAAAATAATACAGCAGAAGGAAACGAGGGAGCTGGGAAAGTAGATACTCAAACTACTGATAAAAATGAGGTAAAAGCATTTAAAACATTTCAAACGGAGGAGGAATATCAAAATGCTGTTAATAGTATTTTAAAGAGTAAACTTCCTTCAAAAGAAGAAATGAAAGCTTTTAAAAAATGGCAAGAAGACCAAAAAACAGAAGCACAAAAGCAAGCAGAAAGAGAAGCAGAATATCAAAAAGTTAATTCAAGAAACACAGAGCTTGAAAATGAAAACAAAGTTTTCAAGGCAGGTGTAGGAAAAGAAGATGTTGATTATGTTGCTTTTAAAGTTTCTAAAATGGAAGGCGATTTTGAGGAAAATTTAGCTAAATTTTTAAAAGAAAATCCAAAATATTTAGCAAATTCGGAACCACAGGTACTTAAAAAAGTTGGCTCTAGCTTAAATTTAGGTGGAAAAGCTAAAACAAGTCAAAATGAAACAAATCAAATTATGAACGATTTAATTCGTTCAGCAAGAGATTAGCATTTGCTAATCTTATTTTTATATTAGGAGGAGTAAAAATTATGGGACAAATGATTTCAAGAAGTGATGCAGAAACTTTAATAGATGAACAAGTTTCTAAAGAGATAATAGAAGGAGTAGTAAAAAGCTCAAAAGCAATGTCAATGTTTAGGAGATTGCCTAATATGACATCAAATAAAACTAAAATGAGAGTATTAGACGCTTTACCATTAGTTTATTGGCAAGGCAGTGATAATGCTAGAAAACAAATAACTAAGATGGCTTGGGATAAAAAATATATAGTTGCTGAAGAAATGGCAGTTATAGTACCAATACCTGAAAATGTTTTAGATGATTCAAGTTATGATATCTGGGGAGAAGTTAGACCAAGAATAGAGGAAGCAGCAGGAAAGAAATTTGATCAAGCTGTATTTACTGGTTATGATAAGCCAGCAGGATTTAGAGCAGATTTATTAACGTCTGCAATTAATGCGGGGGCTAAAGTTACTCCATTAAACACAATGTATTTATCAATAGATAAAGCAATGAGCTATGTTGAAGAAAGTGGTTATAATCCAACAGGAATTTTAGGTGGAATGAATGTAAAATCAGCATTTAGAACAATGTTAGACAGTAATGGACAGCCTATTAAAGGAACTGAAATTGATAGTCTATCAAGAGCTTATGTTGATAATGGTGCTTGGGACAAGACAAAAGCACAAATGCTAGTAGGAGATTTCTCACAAGCAGTTTATGCAATTAGACAAGACATAACATTCAAAGTATTAGACCAAGCTGTAATTCAAGACCCAGCAACTGGAGAAATTTTATATAATTTAGCACAAGATGATATGGTTGCCTTAAGAGTTACAATGCGATTAGGATGGGAAGTTCCAAATCCAATTAATTCATTACAACCAGATGAAGCAGTAAGATTTCCATTTGCTGTTATATTACCAGGAGAATATGAAGAAAGTAGAGTAAAGGTAACATTTACAGTAAAAGATACAGAAGCAGAAGCTAAAGCATTAGAAGGAGCAAAAGTAAACTTTAATGGTTTAATCAAGAAAACTGATGCATCAGGAAAAGCAGAATTTTACTCAAATAAAAATTCTAATGGCTTATATAGAGTAACACATGAAGATATGAAGAGAGATGTACTTGGCGAAGTTGAAGTAAAAGATAGTGAAGCAAAAATTGATGTGACCATAAATATAAAAAAAAAAGCGGAGTGACACCTGCTGTTGAACCAGAAATAACATCTGTAACAGTCTCTCCTGAGGCAGAGCTAACTGACCCTGTATCAATGGGAGCAAAAGTTGCAACAGTTAGTGTAAGTGGCGGAACAGCACCATATACATATACAGCAGGAGGAGGAACATGATGATAAATTCACAATAGAAAGTGAAGAAATAAAAGCTAAAGAACAATTAAATCAAGGTACATACAAACTAAAAGTTAAAGTAACAGATAGTAAATCTAAAGAAAAAATATCTGATGAAATAACAATAACTGTAAATCAAGCATCAGAAGCTGTTTAGAAAGGAGTTAAGGTATGCTTACATACGTGAATGAAGAAGAATATATTGAATTATTAGGTGTTAATAGCATACCTAATAACTTCAAAAGGTTAGTAATAGAAGCAAGTAACTTTATTAACAATAGAACTCATTATAGAATTGATAAAGATAATCCTAGTGAACAAGTTAAATATGTTACTTGCTTAATTATTGATTTAATTACAGAAAGAGAAACAAAACTATTCGAAATAGGAAATTTGAAATCACAAAATATTGAAGGGTGGAGCGAAAATTATGCAACACCAGAAGAGATAAAGAAAAATTATGAAGATAAACAATATGATGTATTAAAAACTTATCTAGTAAATGAAATTGGAATTGATGGAAATCCACTTTTGTATTGTGGGGTGTGTTAAATGAATAAAAGATTTTTTATACATAAAATAACAGTTTATCATACAGAAGATGATGAAAATTTCACGAAAATCCATTTTGACGAAGTATATTTTAGAC